>JAGHTQ010000098.1 GCA_018065295.1 Candidatus Colimonas fimequi
GCATTCGCAGGATTCAGAAATCCTATCGACCTGACAGTAGAAGGAACTGGCGAACAGTATCAGAAGGCTATTGAATTAGCTCTGACTGAAAGAGACGCAGCAATAGTAATCTACGTTGGAACTCCATATCTTAAGGCAATGCCTATCGCTGAAGCGGTAGTTAATGCGGCCAAGAGCAGCGGCAAGCCAGTATGCGCTATGTTCCAGGTAGGTTCAGATATGGAAGAAAGCATGGCTTACCTTCGTGAGAACAACGTTCCGCATTTCGAGCTTGGCGAAGATGCAGCAACAGTGCTGTCAATCATGGCTGAATACGAAGAGAAGAGAAAGGCACTTGCAGAGCAGTGGGGCGATGAAATTCCATATTGCTTCGAAGAAATGGAAGCTGCAGGAAGTGCATTCCCAGATGGCAAAAACAGCCTTCTGGAACCAGAAGCTATGCAGCTGCTTATAGATAACGGCGTTAACGGCAAACCATTCGTATGGGCGAAGAGCGAAGAGGAAGCCGTTGCAGGCGCTGAAGAAATTGGTTACCCACTGGTAATCAAGGTGGTATCCCCTGACATCGTTCATAAATCAGATGTTGGCGGAGTAAGAGTAAATGTTAAGAACGCTGATGAAGTTCGCGACGCATGGAATCATATGGCTAAGATTTCAGAAGGTCTGGACTTCCAGGGTGTAGTTGTATATCCGTTATCTCCTATGGGCAAGGAGGTTATTCTGGGACTGACTCAGGACCCAACATTCGGACCAATTGTTGCGTTCGGAATGGGCGGAATCTACACAGAAGTTCTTAAGGACATCACATTCAGAGTAGCTCCTATAAACAAGGAAGAAGCTACGAATATGATTAACGAAATCAAGATGGCACCTATGCTTAAGGGCGTTAGAGGCGAGGCGCCATGTGATTTAGACAAATTAGCAGATATGATTGCTAACTTCTCACAGCTGGCAATTAAATATCCAGACATCAAGGAAGCAGACATAAATCCGGTATTTCTTTATGAAGACGACGCCGTTGCAGTAGACGTGAGAGTGCTGAAGTAACGGCCGGGGGGAAGGTAATGACAGAACAGAAAATCAATCCACAGGTTGATGAAATTAACGTAAGTCAGCAGGAAGAACCTGACTATACGGATTATGCGGTATTAGACCAAATTACACTCAATGAATCACAGAAGAAAAAAGGTATGATTAGATGCATCGGATTCTCAATTCTTGCAGTAATCCTCTTCTTCTGTCCGCTTAAGATCAATGGTAGTTCAACTATCATGTTCGCATTTATTTACAAGACATTAAGCCATGCTGTTGGTAATTATGGTATCTACTATGTATTCCTTTTATCACTGGGATACAGCATCATGAGTGTTATTCACTTATTCAAGGGCAAGAGCCTGCCAGAAACTCATATTGTCAATAGATTCTGTAAGGATGAAGGTCCAATCCGTACTTGCATCAATATCTGCGGTACAGTAATTATTGCTATCTACACAGCACAGCTCATGGGTATCTGGGATAACCCAGGTCAGTGGCTCATGCACCCAGAAATCGGTCCTGTTGTAATCGGCAGTATCGTTGCTGACTGCGTATGGATTCTGCCACTGGGCGCACTGCTCATGCCACTGCTTATCGAATTCGGTCTTCTGGACTTCCTGGGAACATTCCTTGAGAGAGTTATGAGACCACTGTTCAGAACACCTGGTAGAAGTGCACTGGACGCTGTAGGTTCATTCGTAAGTGCTGCATCAGTAGGTGTACTTATTACAAACTCACTCTATAGCAGAGGCGTATATACTAAGCGTGAAGCTGTTACTATCGCAACTGGCTTCTCAGCAGTATCAATCGGTTTCGCATTCGTAGTAGTTGATACAGCAGGCCTTGCAGATCAGTTCTTCAAGGTATACTTCACTTCAATCATCATCTGCTTCATCGTAACTGCAATCTGCTGCAGAATACCACCTGTATGCAAGAAGCCTACAGAATACATCAACGGTAGAGTTCAGCTTAAGGAAGACTTCATCGCAGAACGTGAGAAGGTAAGCTCAAAGGGTATGTTCTCACTGGCATGCGAAAGAGCAGTTAAGAAGGGTTACGTTGCTAAGCCACTGGGCACACTTGTTAAGGAATCAGTTTTGACAGCAATGCCTGTATGGCCTAAGGTATACACTCTTATGTCAGCTGTATGCGTACTGGCTATGGACCTGGCGCTGTTCACTCCATTCTTCGATTGGATCGGCGCAGTTGTAGCTCCAGTACTTAACATCCTGCAGATTCCAGACGCTCAGTTAATCGCTGGCGCATTCTGGTCAGGCATCGCAGAAATGTTCATCCCGGTTCTGATGATTTCAGGACACGTTGACGCGATGAGCGAAATGGCTAGATTCATGGTAGCTTCAGTATCAATGGTACAGATTATCTTCTTCTCAGACTCAGCAACAGTTATGCTTGCAACAAACATCCCTGTTAAGGTTAGAGATCTGGTAATCATCTTCATCGAGAGAACTATCATCGCTATCTTCATCTGCGCACTGGCAGCACATATCCTGTATGGATTCTAGAGGAAACGTTTAATAGATTAAAAAGAGAACCGAAAACTCGGTTCTCTTTTTTGTTTGCTGAACTCGCTCGATCGGAACTCAAAAATCTGATTAAGCAACTATCAGCGTTTTTGCAATTAATAGGAGTCTTATCGATGACATTCTGACTAAATCTGAGGAAGCTGTGACATCTAGTCAGCGAAAGTGCTTCTAATTCCATGTAAAACGCTGACTTTTATTTTTGAAGTTGAAAGAGAGCCTCGATACGTCATCGATTTGACGCAAATTTCTATGCAAAGTGATGACTGTCGAGCTTTTCCTGCAGTGATGTCATCGTTTTGTTGGGAAATTTCTTGCAAAACGATGATAGTTGGTTAGAGAAATTCCCTGCATAATTGCGGCCAAAAATCGTTGGATTTTTGGCCGGTGTTTTTGCCAAAAACACGCCAAAAAACACGCCAAAAAACACGCTAAAAAACACGCTAAAATACGGACACAAAAACCTACTGAAAAAATCGCGAAAAACGTTGAAATTTCAACGATTTTCGCTTTATTTTTATGGCGAAATATGCTATAA
>JAGHTQ010000195.1 GCA_018065295.1 Candidatus Colimonas fimequi
GCATTCGTAGTAATGGTTGAGAACGGTGGCTACGGCACTAGCACTTCAGGAACAATAGCAAACAAGGTATTACAGGAACTGGTTAACTGGGAGGCACTTAAGTGATAATATTAATTAACGCAGCCATGCTCGTTGGTGGTTTCGTTCTCCTTGTCAAAGGCGCAGACTGGTTTGTTGACGGAGCGTCGAATATTGCTGCCAAGTTCAACATATCTCAGCTCGTAATCGGTCTGACAGTTGTAGCCATGGGCACAAGCCTGCCAGAGGCGGCAATAAGCATATCAGCCTCGTTCAAAGGCAGCGCGGGTATTGCCATAGGCAACATAGTCGGCAGCAACATCATGAACATAGGTCTGATTCTTGGTATAACAGCCATAATCATGCCACTAGCTGTACAGAAGACCACAAGACACTACGAAATCCCAATGGTTATAGTAGTAACTATTCTGCTAGCTGTACTGGGATTAAACGACAACATGGTAACAAGAGCAGAGGGCATTACACTTCTCATCGTATTTATCCTCTACCTCATATATACATTTAGAGTTGCAGCGGTGCAGCTGCCTGAAGACACTCCTGAGAATGAAGCTATGGAGAAGAACATCGTCAAGGTTCTCGCCATTACAGTCATAGGTGGTGTCTGCATCGCACTGGGTGCTAATTTCACCGTTGACGGCGCATCAGCTCTTGCAAGATTCTTCGGTATCAGTGAAGATATTATCGGTCTGACAATTGTTGCATTCGGAACAAGCCTTCCGGAGCTTGTAACATGCGTGACAGCGGCACTGAAGAAGGAAGCTGATATTGCAGTAGGTAACATTGTCGGCAGCAACCTGTTTAACGTACTTTTCGTTGTAGGTACTGCAGCAACAATAAGGCCGGTAGCATACGGCGGGGAATTCTTCAGAGACAGCATCGTATGTGTAGCATTCCCGATTCTTCTGCTTCTGCTTCTGCAGAACAAGGAGAAGAGCCTCCTTCGCTGGGGCGGCATAGTTCTTCTGGCGTGCTACATAGCATATTTCGTTTTATTTAATCTGAGCATTATTAACATCTAGCAATGAGGTGAAGGAATGTTAATGGAACTTATTAAACCATTTATCGCATCATCAGTTATTTTAGTCATCCTGGCTCTGGCATTTGCCATCGTAAGCCTTGCACGTGCCAAGTTCATGGGTCCAGCTGCACCTCATAGCTGTGCAGACGGATGCGAAAGCTGTAAGTCACACTGTGATAACTATCACGTTGACGAGCTGAAGGAAGAAATTCAGGCCAGCATTAAACTGGATGTCAAGAATGCAGAATGACATTAGAAGGGATAACTAGTTCATATGAATAAGAAGTATTATGGTACGACTAGAGATGGTCGTACCATAAGTATGTACACAATTAGTAATAATACAGGTATGGAAGCGGACTTCCTGGACTTCGGAGCGGTTTGGGAGTCAATGAGAATCCCATGCGCTGACGGGACTGTGCGCGACGTGGTTCTGGGACACGAGACTTTAGCTGGCTATGAGGCTAACGGAGAAGTGTTCGGAGCTATCGTTGGCCGCGTGGCTAATAGAACAGAGAAGGGTAGATTCGTTCTTGATGGAGTTGAGTATCAGCTTGAGATTAACGACGGTGAGAACAACCTTCATTCAAGCCATGAGAAGGGCTTTCACAAGCAGCTTTGGGATGTGAAGGAACTTACTGGCAATTCCATTACTTTCGCGTATTTCAGTCCGGACGGCGAGTGCGGATTCCCAGGCAACATGGACGTTCAGGTTAAGTACACCCTCACTGATGAGGGCGAGATAATCATAACGTATAACGCTATATGCGATAAGCGTTCGATTATTAACCTGACTAACCATTCCTATTTCAATCTTAACGGTCACAATAGCGGTGATGCCAGAGGTCAGCTTCTGCAGATTGAAGCGGATAGTTATACTCCGATTAAACCTGGCGGAATTCCAACAGGTGAGATTGCGACAGTTGAGGGCACACCTTTTGATTTCAGAGAGATGAAGCCTATTATCCGCGATTTTAATGAAGACTGCCAGCAGCTACACGTGGCAGCTGGCTACGATCACAACTTCGTGATTCGTGGTTCTCAGAGAGAACTTCGCAAGGCTGCAGAGGCTGTGTGCGAAGAAAGCGGCATCACAATGGAAGTCTACCTTGACCAGCCGGGAATGCAGCTCTACACAGGCAATTTCATCGGCAAGAAGACTGGCAAGGGCGGCTCGGCTCTTGATAAGTACAGTGGTTATTGTCTTGAGACTCACGGGTTCACTAACGCCATTAATACGCCGGGATTCCCAAGTCCGATTATTGAAGCGGACGAGCCGTATGAGACGATTACTATTTTCAAATTTTCAACTAAATAACCCAATATATTACGACAAAAATAAAACCCTCAGGATTATTTCCTGAGGGTTATTTTTATACTGGGAATGCTTCATAAAGCTCGAACATGATATAAAGTGGGTCCATTGCCAGGTCCATTTCGTAGTGGCCGCAGAACCAGAAGTTGTAGTCCAGTTTCTCTTCGATTGTGTTGAGCCAGTCTTCTGTTGAGTGATCAAGAGAATCACGGCTAACAAATGGTGGAAGGGGAACTTCAGGTGCGTAGCGACGAGGCGCTGAGTGTGTGAGCACTACAGGAATCTTCCAATTGTGTGCTTCGCAGGCTTCCTCTACGCGTGCCTTGATAGTAGCATCTGGCTGTTCGTCTGGCTCCCAGCCAACACCCTGACTTATGCAAAAGTTCTTGTTAAAGCTGTAGCCGCCGCCACATACGAGAGTTGGGTAGCCGTTGAAGTCATAAACTTCTCCATCTTTCGCAAAAATATAATTAGGGAATTCAGGCTCAACATAAACTGTGCCGCCGTGCCACTCCATCTCTTCGTACATATCCAGATTCTGTGGACGAATCTCGTGACATCCGTGAACGAAGAAGAATGTAATTGGCAGAACGCTTACGTTCTGCTTCTTAACGTGGTCATAAAGTCCACCGTTGTAGTTCATTGATGCTCCGCCGAGAACGATAAGGATGTCGTCCTTAGTTGTTCCCATAGCCTCGCAAAAGTCCTGAATTCTGGCAAAATTGCCCTTAGTATCGCCTGTTAAATAAATCATCGTGTATCTCCTTTCGTAAAGGGGTCTGACCCTTGTTCGCAATGCTGTACAAGGGTCAGACCCCATTATACCATAGTTTGCGAACAGGCGCTATTCGTAGTATTATATGAGGTAGAGGACTAAGGAGGAGCTTATGTTAAAAGCAACAATTGTCATTGACAATATTACAAAAAATGAACTCAACGCAGAATGGGGATTATGCGTATACATCGAGTACAACGGGCAGAAGTATCTTCTTGATACAGGATCATCAGACAAGTATTTAAATAACGCTAAGGAGCTGGGAATTGATCTGTCAGATATCGACTATGCGGCTCTTTCACATGCACACTACGACCATTCTGGCGGCTATGACGAGTTCTTCGAAGTCAACAATAAGGCGCAGCTGTACGTTAGTTCAAGCTGCGACGAGAATTGTTACTACCGATTCGGTTTTGCGCGAAAATACATCGGTGTGCCTAAGGGCATGATGAGTAGACACGAGGACCGTATCAAGATGGCTAGCGGCCTGCAGCCTCTCGGAGAGGGAGCATGGCTGGTACCTCATATCGGCGGTAACCTGGCTCGCATTGGTAAGAGAAATCACATGTACGTGAAGGGTCCTAAGGGCTACGCGGCTGACCGTTTCGCCCACGAACAGAGTCTGGTCTTCGAAACACCGAAGGGACTTGTAGTGCTCAATAGCTGCTCTCACGGAGGTCTTGAGAACATCGTTAAGGACATCGAATGCTACATGCCTGGCAAGAAGATTTATATGACAATTGGAGGTCTTCATCTTTCACAGATGAGAGCTAAGAATGTTCGCAAGGTAGGGAAAACTATCAGAGATTTAAACATCGAACACGTAATTACAGGACACTGCACAGGCGACAAGTCATTCAATATTCTTAAGGAGCAACTTGGAGATAAGGCTGAGCAGATGTATTCTGGAATGATTATTGAGGTTTAATGCATTAGTATGTTATCATAAAGAATGTGGGGAATACGTAGCGGGGGGCACGAGATTTAATAAGTTATTTTCAAGGAGGTTTACAAGTGGCTAAGGAATTTGAACCGGTTGCTAATTGGCTTAATAAAGCGAAGCATAAGTGGTTTAATAAGGCAATTGCAAACGAAGAATTAAGAAGCTTAATCAGAGAGAATCGCCAGGAGTTCGAAACACTCATGGCATACTACCGTTGTGCACTCATGGAAGTTGAGACTAAGTTCAACGTTCTTAACGAAGAATTTTCACTGCAGCACAACCGTAATCCTATTGAATATCACAAGACAAGAATCAAGAAGGAAGCAAGCATCATTGAGAAGATGCACCGCAGAGGTCTTGATGTGGATCTGGAGACAATGGAGCAGAATATCTTCGATATTGCAGGCCTTCGAATTGTATGTTCATATCCACAGGACGTTTATATGCTGGCTGACTGTCTCCTGCAGCAGGATGACATCACACTTATCGAGCGCAAGGACTATATTGAGAACCCTAAACCAAGTGGATATAGAAGCCTTCATTTAATCGTAGAAGTGCCTATTTTCCTTCGTAATGAGAAGCGTAAGATGAAGGTAGAAATCCAGCTTAGAACTATCGCTATGGACTTCTGGGCGAGTGTGGAACACAAGCTTCAGTACAAGCAGAACGTTGACCCTGAGCTGGCAGAGAGACTGGCTGCTGAACTGGCGGACTGCGCAGAGCAGAGTGCTGCACTGGATTACCGTATGCAGTCAATCAGAAACAAGATTACCAAGGATCTGGAAGACTTCCCAGTTGAAGATCCACTGATTGGTGAGAAGAGATAGGAAGAACAATGGCCAAGAAATCCAACACTAAGGGTAAGATTATATCAGCAGCATGGCAGCTGTTCTATAAACAAGGTTATGATGAGACTACTATCGATGAGATTGTAGAAGAATCAGGAACTTCGAAGGGTTCTTTTTACCACTATTTCGAAGGTAAGGATTCACTCCTCAGTTCTCTTTCATACCTTTTCGATGAGAAGTATGAGGAACTGTCCAAGACAATGGATCCTGATATGACCTGCGAAGAGAAACTGATATACCTTAACCAGGAACTTTTCATAATGGTTGAGAACAGAATCAGCATCGACCTTCTGGCCAAGTGCTACTCATCACAGCTGGTAACTGCATCAGAGAGACACCTTCTGGACCAGTCCAGAACGTACTATAAGTTCTTGAGACAGATAATAATCGAGGGACAGCAGAAGGGTGAACTTAATCCTAACGTAACGGTAAACGAAGTAATCAAGGCGTACGCCCTCTTCGAGAGAGGCCTGCTCTATGACTGGTGCGTTTGCAATGGAGACTATTCACTCTATCAGTATTCCGGCAAGATATTGCCAATGTTCCTTAAGGGACTGCTTAAATAAAAAATAAGAGCGATTCGCATGAATCGCTCTTTTATTATAGAATCCGTGTGTGCCAGTCCTTCAGGTCTGGCACCACTCCTATTAAACTAAGTACTTGTCATAAATCACCCCAAACACATCAATAAGCCTATGACGCATCTTCAGCCCCAGTCCGCAAAGGAAGAGCACTACAAACGCCAGGGTAACCGCTGTAGCATAATGGCCGTCGACCACCGTATTTCCGATTATAAGGCTAGCGCACATGCCGGGTAGTCTTCCGGCCATACAGACCATAATAAACGGCTTAAATCGAATGTCAGACAGTCCTGCGACGTAGTTAAACAGGTCCTTAGGCATACCCGGAATCAGGTATGCGATGAAAAGAATGATAATGCCTTTCTTACTGTTTAACTGCTCTAGATACTGGGTTACCTTACTCTCTCCGAAGAGGGTGTGCATTGCATCGTGGCCTAGTTCACGAGAAATGAAATAGGCGCAGGTTGCACCGATGGCAACGCCAATAAATGAGAGAATCAGCCCTAGGAAGAAGCCAAATACGTAGCCGCCTGCCAGCTGGAATACCTGCCCAGGCAGTGAGAAGATTACCTGAACGATATTGCACAGCAAAAATATAGGCATACCGATGTACTTGTGCTCACCAAGGAAACTCTCAATCTGGTGAGGGTCCTTCAGGAACTGGATTGCCTCTGGGTGTCTGACAAATATGAAGATAGGTACAATTATTACAATTGTAACAATAGCGAGAAGTTTAATTCTCGCTATTCTTTTCGCTCTTAGTTCGTTATCCATACACCAAGAATATTCTATTATTGTGTTCGTTTAATGTTGGTTATCTGATTAATATTAGTCGATTAATTTAATCTCGATATCCTGCGCGCCATCATAGAGGACCTTGCGACCGAATTCATAGATGCGGTCATTGCCTTCGATGATTGTCAGGAAGTGGTTGCCACTCAGCTGACCGTGCTGACTTGCGAAAAGGCATCTGCCGTATGACATGATGATCTCCATCTCACTGATGCCGCCTGGATAAAGGAGCATTTCGCCTGCAGCTGGATGTGAAGTGTGGTTCTCATAGTCGAGACCTGTTCTTGTATCGCCATAAGGAATCCAGATTCCTTCGCCACTCCACCTAACGTGAATAAAGCTGCTCTTAAGTGGAAGCATTGCTTCGAATACCTTGCAAGTTTCAGGTGCTTCTTCAGTAAGAAGCTTACCTACGAATCTGAAATCGCCAGAGATTATTTCTACCTTCTTCATAATTACCTCCATAATTTTCGTCTATCTTATAGGTCTATTTTACCTAAGCGGCCTTACCGATGCAATAAAATAAGAAGGTCCAGGAGGGGGGACTTCCGGACCTTCTCGGGTTAGGGATAAGTAATTAAACTTATAATGTGGGCTAATTTGTTATTGAGGTGTTATTTGAGTATATTTAAGGTACGTTTGCATAATAGCACACGTTCATACGAATGTCCGTAAAATTACCTCATTTTATACAATACTTAACCTCAATTAAATGTTTGTTAAATTTACTTTGTTTTAGTCACGTCCATGCCATCAGTTTCGCTAAGCTGATCATCCTTGTTGATAAATGATGCTTCAAGGTGCATATCAGGATATTCATCCTGCAGCATTGCGATAAGCTCCTTAGCGTCCTTCTCCCCAAGCATCAGGCACACTGTGGATAATCCATCGCAAAATCCCGAATTTCCCTTGGCTGCTCTTATAGTCACAGACTCAAGTTCTGAGTCACTAGGGTATCCAGTTCTAGGATCTAGAACGTGATGATAGAGGACGCCGTCCTCTTCGAATTTTCTCTCGTAAATACCAGATGTTACTACTGTTGTATCTGTTACGGATATTGTTCCGACTATCTCAGTTCTGTCACTATATGGACGTTCGATGCCGATTACAAACGGTGCTCCGTCAGGCTTGCTGCCGATTGTAACAACGTTGCCACCCAGGTTGATCAGGGCACTTGTAACGCCTTCTGACTCTAAATATTCAGTGACTTTATCAGCGATATAACCCTTGGCTACACCACCCAGATCGAGTTGTGCTCCCGTGCTCCCAAGGGTAACTTCGTTACCGTTGATCTTAAGTTTCTTGTAGTCTACAGCTGGCAAAGCGGCTTTGATATCAGCATCATCAGGCACCTTAGGGTTGTCGCCTGTGAAGTCCCACATGTCAGTAATGGCGCCGATTGTAATGTCAAAGAGCCCTCCAGAATAGTCGCCCATCTGCATACCGATGGTGAGAACATTCATGGTATCATCGCTTACCTGAACTGGTGCTCCGTCAGCGTGATTTATCTTATAAACGTCGCTTCCTTCTACCGTCTTGCTAAGCATATTCTCGTACTCAGTCATCAGATCAAAAGCACCATCCAGAAGCTTCTGTGCTCCCGCTTGGTCCATGCCATATATCTTAATGTCACACGTTGTGTTCAGGCAGAAACCAGTCTTGCTCACTGGCTCATCTCCGCTGCCGCTTCCGTTTCCTGATGGGCCGCATCCGGTTATAACAAATGCCATGATAACCATGGCAATTCCTAAAGTAATGTATTTTATCTTCTTCATAGTCCTATAATCTATCTCATTTCTCCGTGTTTCAGTGCGCTTGCGAGTGTATGGATATTATACTATACCCGTCTATTTCTTGTCACTCGCCATTCGCTGATAAGCGATTCTGGCAGAGCCGTCCTCCACATAGATCACGCCGCATTCGATGAACCCCTGGCGTTTTACCGCCTCCTGCATCACCTTGTTATCGTGATGAGTGTCAATTCTCAGGTTATCGATCCTCTCTGCGCAAAAGTTAACGCATGTCTCAAGGACTCCCATACATTTGCCATCGCTGGCGATGCGGTGTATTGTTCCGTATTCGTCGTCGTTTAGCCATGTGCCGTTCTCTATTACCTGATATGTTGGGTCATCGCCGATTATGAATGCGAAAGCACCGTGAATCTGGCCGCCTTCTTCGAAGACATATAACTGCTCTTTCTCAATGTCGTCTTCTAGCAGCTCCTTGGCCGGATATCCACCAGCCCATTGAGTAGGATTGCCAGTCTCAATCATGTATGCTCGTGCGCTCTCGTAAATTGTCAGAATATTAGGTAAATCAACGGACTTTGCCCTTCTAACCAGGCGTCCACCCACTATATCTAGTGCCATTTTTTCCCCCTCAAAAATAATGATAAAAAATTTGATTTTTTCTTTGAAATTTACGCATATTACCAGTTTTTTACTGTTAGTGAATGTGCTGGTGTGGTAACATTGTAACGTAATGTAGGTATATTTTACTCTACATCTATATTGTACAATTTTCAATACGTTACTTTTTGGCAAATCCATTGAAAAATGGAGACGCAAAGCTCAAGTGTCTAACCTTGGTTGTGGCTATAGGACAACCAAGTAGGATCGACTGGCCGCAACAATTCCTGGTTGCGGTTTTTTATTATGTTAAGGGGGAAAAGACAAGTGAATTTCATGAGGAAGAACAAATTCATGAAAGTATTCGCTATGGTGGCAATTGCACTTATGATGCTTTGTCCATCATCAGCTGACATCAGCTGGGCAGTAGAAGCCGATGCGAATACGACACCTGCCATCGAACAGCCTGCGGCTCAAGATGGTGACACAAATGTCGATGAAGAACAGCCAGCTGCTGACGCTCAGGAACCAGCAGAAGAACCTGGCGACGAAGAAGAAATCGTAGACATCGACGAAGAAGAAGTTATTTCTGACGAAGCTGATCTGGCAACAAACGGCAATGCACTCAGTGGCGACGTTGCAGCACAGAACTTAAGTGGTGACTACTACTTATCAGGTGATGTGACACTGACAGGCGACCTTACTGTTGCAAGGGGAACTACAGCTACAATTGACCTTAATGGTCACAAGCTCAGCGTTAATGGACACTCTATTGATAACAAAGGCACTCTGACAATCAAGGATGTTCATAATGCAACAGTAGTTGAGAGCGCTGGACCTGCTGGAGCTGGTAATCTGGCAACTTATAGCAATGGCACATTAACTTACAACGTAACTAAACCTGTTGTTACTAACAAGAGCACTGGTGCAACAACAGATACAACTTACAAGTACACAGTAACTAACATGGGTCACATTGTAGGAAGTTCTAGCAATGCTATTAAGAATTCAGGAACACTGAACCTGGATGGTGGTTACATCTGTGGCGGAAGTACTGCTGCTATATATTCAACAAGCGGAACAGTAAACCTTAATGGTACTGTAATTGCTGCAGTTAGCAGAGGCAATGACACAGATGGCGGCGCTATGTACGTTTCCGGAGGAACATTAAACCTTAAGGGCGGCATTATCACTGGTAACAAGGCTGGCAAGGGCGCTGGTATCTTTGCGAAGAATTGTTCCATGAATATGCCATCATCATCAACAACATATATCACTCAGAACTATGGTACTACTTCCGGCTGGGGTAATGGCGGTGGCGGTATGGCTCTGGAGAATGTTAAATTCGTAATGGGCGATCCTCTTGGCGATAAAGCTAAGCCAACTCCTAACTCAAATGGAATCTTTGCTGGTGGTTTCATCACTGGTAACAAGTCCAAGGGTACAGGCGGCGGTTACATCATGAAGGGTGGTAGCACTATCATGAACGGCGGATTCGTTTCATCAAACGTTGCTGTTGAGCACGAAGGTGGCGGTATTACAGTTCATAATGGTGGCTTCCTTACAGTAAACGGCGGATATGTTACAAACAATGAACTCGGTGGAACTCCAGCAGCTGTTGCAGCATTCCAGCACTGGGGTGGCGGCGGCATCTTCTGTACTGATGCTACAAACACTACAGTTAAGCTTCTGAACACACTGATTACAAACAATAAGGCTGATGGTTTCGGTGCCGGTGTTGCTGGTTGTTCAACAGGTCGTGTAACTATCGTTGACAATGCTGCAATATTTGATAACGACGCACATGGTACTCATATTTCTGGTTCAGGTTCATCAAAGAACGAAGACCATAAGTATGCATTTGATGACCCTGTCTTCATGGAGAATGGCTATGACGATTTCTTCTGTGCATTATCAAGTACAGTATCAAGTAAGATGCTTGGTGGTGGTGATGCTAGATGGCACGGTTCAGTTGATGGTACTGTAGTAGAAGAAAGTGAAAACCAGACAATCTCAGCTGGTTATGTTGTTGGCCTTACAGCAAATCCAACAAACCCTGCTTCAGCTAAGGCTGCTGCTACAGCATTCATTAACGGCAACTTCTCAGCTACACACGGCGGCGGCATTCTGTCAAATGGTTATCTGATTGTTGGTGACACTGATGAAATCGACGTTAACATGCCTCTGGAAGTTGAAGGAACTAAGGCACTCCTGGGCGTTGATGGTACAACAAAGAGCCTGACAGCTGGTGCATATAATTTCTCAATTAGAAAAGATACTCTGAATGGTGAAGAGGTTACAACTGGTACTAATGATGCCAAGGGAAATATCACATTTGACAACAAGATTTCATTCAAGGTTGAAGATAAGAACGCAGACGATACTAAGAAGAATGAGTATAGATTCGTAATTTCTGAAGATAAGGGCAACGATACTAATATCCACTATGATAACTCTATCTACGTAATGGATATCACAACAAGAATTGATAACGAAATAATCAAGCTTGGTTCAACAGAAATTACTAAGCATGTTAAGAGAATGAGCGCTATCAAGATCACAAGATATGATAACGGCGAAATCTCAGGCACTGGTACTGTAGTATACAACCAGAGCAATATTTCAAACGATGAAGCTCACGGTATTCGTTTTGACAACCTTCCTAATAGCCCAGCAAGCAAGGTGAAGTTCACAAACGAAGAAATCGTTCCTGGCGCAGCAGTTCTTGAGGCACACAAGACTCTGGAAGGCGCAAGCCTGGAGGACTATCACTTCTCATTCCTGCTTCTCGATGCAGACAACAATGACGAAGAACTGCAGACTAAGGAATGTGATGCTGAAGGTAACGTAACATTTGATTCAATTCCATATAACGCAGTAGGAACTTACAACTATAAGATCAAGGAAGTAGTTGGTCAGGATGATAACATCATCTATGATGAGACAGTTTATACTGCTGTAGTAACAGTAACTAAGGACGGCAAGAACCTTGCTGCAAGCGTTGAATATAAGGACGCTGAAGAAAAGACTATTAACAAGCCTGAATTCACTAACAAGTATGCAGGACCAGATACAGTTGTACTCACTGCACAGAAGATTCTGGTAGATGATGCTGACAGTGGCAGAATCCTTAAGGATCAGGAATTCGAATTCCAGCTCCTGGATGCTAGCAATAATGAAATCCAGACTGTGAAGAACGACGGTCAGGGAACAGTAACATTCGACGAAATCGAATACACAGCAGTTGGCACTTACAATTACACAATTAAGGAAGTTGCAACTGAAGACGAACACATCACTGTTGACACTACAATCTACAAGGCTGTAGTAACAGTTGCTGTTGACCGTGAGACTAAGAACCTTAAGGCTACAGTAGTTTATAAGAATGGTGAAGAAATTGTTGACGATGCAATCTTCACTAACCACTACAAGCCAACAGCTACTGAAATTCAGCTTGACGCTGAGAAGGTTCTCAACGACACTTCAAAGGGTGGCAAGCAGCTGAAGGCTGGCGAATTCACATTCGAACTTCTGGAAAATGGTAGTGTTATCCAGGAAAAGAAGAATGACGCTGAAGGTAAGGTAACATTCGATAAGATTTCTTATAACAAGGCTGGTACACACACTTACACAGTTAGAGAAGTTAAGGTTGAAGACGATAATATCGAATACGATCTTACAGTTTACACTGCTACAGTTAAGGTAGCTCGCGATGGCGATGAACTTAAGGCTGCTAAGACAATCAAAAACGGTGTTAAGAATGTAGAGAACATCGTATTCACTAACGAGTACACTCCTGCTCCTGTATCAAAGGCACTGGAAGCTGAGAAGATTCTCGCTGACCCTTCAAAGAGTGGCAGAACACTGCAGGCTGGCGAATTCACATTCAAGCTTTATGAAGGCGATAAGGAACTGGAAACTCAGACAAATGACGCTAAGGGTCATGTAGCATTTGGCGCAATCGAATACACAGAAGTAGGTACACACACTTACAAAGTTGAGGAAATCAAGGGTGACGATGAAGGACACATCGTATACGACGCTACAGTTTACACTGCAACAGTTAATGTAACTCTTGATGAAGCTAACAACAAGCTGGTAGCAAGCGTATCATATAACAATGGTACAGAAGATGTAGATTCAGCAGTATTCACTAACGAGTACACACCAGATCCTACTACAGCTCAGCTTCACGCTAAGAAGATTATCTCAGGCGACAAGAAGAGCGGTAAGAAAATCAAGGCTGGAGACTTCACATTCGACCTTTATGAAGGTGAGGAAGTAATCCAGACTAAGCAGAATGATGCTAACGGCAACGTAGCATTCGATGCTATCAAGTATGACAAGGCTGGTACTTACACTTACACAGTTAAGGAAAAGGGTGGTAATAACAATCACTTCAAGTACGACCAGACAGAGTACACTGCAGATGTAGAAGTAACTAAGGCAGAAGGTTCAGATGACCTTGTTGCTAAGACAACATACAAGAAGGGTGAAGACACTGTAACTGAAATCGTATTCGATAACGAATATGCACCAACTCCTACAGAATACACACTCAAGGCAAACAAGACTCTGGAAGGCAGAACACTTAAGCCAAGCATGTTCCAGTTCACTCTGTTTGATGCAGATGGCAAGCTCCTCCAGACTAAGACAAACACAACAGATGCAGACGGCAACGTAACATTCGATGCACTGTCATTTGATAAGGCTGGTACTTACACTTACACAGTAAACGAATACGTTGAAAACCCAGATGCACACTACGTATATGACGGTACAGTTTACACTGCTACTATCGAAGTAACACTTAACGATAACGAGGATGCTCTTGTAGCAGAAGCTACATATAAGGATGGCGAGAAGTCAGCTGAAGCAATGAACTTCAAGAACGTATACTCACCAGATAACACAAGCATCCAGCTGATGGCACACAAGACTCTCAAGGACAAGAAGACTGACGAGGAAATGCCACTGGTTAAGAACTTCCAGTTCAAGTTAACAGATGCTGATAACGACAGACTGCTTGATACTAAGGAGAATAACGGTGAAGGCGATGTAACATTCGCACCTATCACTTATACTAAGAATGATATCGGCAAGACATTCCACTACACAATCAACGAAGTTAAGGGCCCAGCTTGGGAAGAAGACTTCAGCGTTATCGATTATGACCTGACAATTCATGATGTTACTGTTGAAGTAACTGCAGATGAAGACGGTAAGATCGTAACAAACATTACTGACATCCCATCAGATGCTAGCAAGTACAAGGATGGCAAGTATCAGTTCACTAACTACTACACAGAACGTCCACGTAACCCTAGAGGTCAGGTAGACCTTGTAGGTCAGAAGTTATTAGACGGTGATACACTTAATGCTGGTCAGTTCCACTTCAACCTGATTGAAGTTGTTGACGGTGTAGAAACAATCGTTAGAGAAGATGTAACAAACGACAACCAGGGTGCAATTGACTTCGGTACACTTGTTTATGAAGATGAAGCTGCTATCGGAACTCATAACATGATCGTTAGAGAAATCGTAGCTGATGATGCAGACAAGACATTCTTCTACGACAGAGAAGATAAGACATTCACAATCACTGTTACAAGAACAAGCCCAACTGAACTCTCAGTAGTTGCTGACAAGCAGCCAATCGTAGCTGAGTTCAACAACACTAAGCTGGTACCGATCGCTACTCAGTTCGAAGCTAAGAAGTCAATGGCTGACGAAGACCTGAGAGGTCCTAAGAAGGATGAATTCACATTCATGCTTTGCGAAGTAGTTGATGGTAAGTATCAGAAGGACGACGCTCTTCAGATCAAGACTTGCGACGCTGATGGTAAGGTAACATTCGACGAAATCACATATGACAAGACAACAGACGTTGGCAACCACGAATATGCAATCGTTGAAGTTGTTCCATCAGACGACGATAAGAACCCACTCATCGTATACGATGATAGCGAAATCAGAGTAAACGTAACAGTTTCACTGGGCGACGATAACAAGACTCTCAGCGTAACTGATCCTGTTTACACTAAGAACAATGAGCCAATTAACGATGCTGAATTCGTTAACGACCTGAATCCTGATGACGTAACAACTCACTTCGAAGCTACTAAGGCTCTTTGCGATCCAGACGGCAACGTAGTGAACCTGAGAGAAAATGAATTCTCATTCGTAGTTGTTCCTGATAAGAGCATGGAATTCGACGCAGTTGACGGAGAAGAACCTGATCCAGAAATCATCGCTAGAGGCTCAAACGATGCTACTGGCAAGGTAGTATTCAGCGACATCACTTACAATGAAGATCATGTAAACAGAACATTCTACTACATCATTAAGGAAGTTAAGGGTGACGATGAAGGTCACATCACTTACGATGAAACAAACTATAAGGCTCAGGTTGAAGTAACATTTGATGCTGATAGAGACGTACTGGTTGCAACTCCTACAGTAACTAAGGACGGCGAACCTGTTGACTTCGACAAGCTTACATTTACTAACGAATATAAGCCAGATCCTACATCAGTAACTCTGGAAGCTGACAAGAAGCTCCTGGGCAGAACTCTTACAGATGGCGAATTCACATTCGTACTTCTGGACAAGGATGGCAACGAAATCGACAGATCAACAAACGATGCTAGCGGCCACATCAAGTTCAACCCTGCTAAGACTGAATACACAAGCGTAGGCGAATATGACTACACAATTAAGGAAATTAAGGGTGACGACGAAGATATCACATACGATACTAAGTCATACAAGGTACACGTAAGTGTA
Organism: Candidatus Colimonas fimequi; assembly: GCA_018065295.1. Taxonomy (GTDB): domain Bacteria; phylum Bacillota; class Clostridia; order Peptostreptococcales; family Anaerovoracaceae; genus Lentihominibacter; species Lentihominibacter fimequi. Next base: position 15,446 of record JAGHTQ010000195.1, read on the forward strand.
ACTCTTAATCCTGAAACTAGACTGTTAGAGGCTAAGATCTCAGGTCTCGGTGATGGAATCGTATTTGTTAACAAGTACAATCCACCTGATAACCCTAAGACAGGCGACCATATGCCAATCTTCCCAATCATGGGACTGATGCTTGCATCACTGGCTGGCGTATTCGCAGCACTCTTCAGAAGAAAGAAGGAAGCTTAATAAATAGCAAATCCCAACTCATCGAGTTGAATTTACTTATCCCAAATGGAAGAAGACCTGATTAATATCAGGTCTTCTTTCATTTATATAGGATTTTCAGTTGTTCAAAAATTTATTCGTTTTCTTAACGAATATGGGAGTTTACTACAGTGACTGATCCTTCTCAACTGTAGCAACTACTGCTTCGAAGAGGGCGCTTCTGAAGCCGCCCTTCTCAAGGGCTCTAACGCCTTGAATTGTAGTGCCGCCAGGTGATGTAACACTGTCCTTAAGTGCGCCTGGGTGGATGCCAGTTTCTAAGATGTACTGTGCAGTTCCCTTAGCCATCTGAGCTGCGAACTGGATTGCCTGAGCTCTTGTGAGGCCACAAGCAACGCCGCCGTCAGCCAGTGCTTCGATAAACATTGCTGCGAATGCAGGACCGCATCCAGCAACGCCAGCGCCAGCGCTCATCTGATCTTCACGGATTTCTGCCAGAAGGCCAGCTTCTGACATGATGTCCAGGAATCTATCAACCTGTCCGTCTGTAACAGCTTCATTTGTTGAATACATAATCATTGCTTCTCCAACCATTGCTGCTACGTTAGGCATAATTCTAATGATAGGGTATTTAGCTCCGAGAGCATCTTCGATGCGCTCAATTGCAGTTCCTGCCAGCATTGAAACGATAACAAATCCATTATCACGACCTGCCAGGTCATCCTTGATCTCTGCAGCTAGTTCTGCCAGGTTCTGTGGCTTAACACCAACGAAGATGTAATCTGCGTCCTTAACAACACCTGCGTTGTCAGTGACAACGCCACCGATCTTCTCTGCCAGAGCCTTAGCAACGCTCTCAGGCTTGTTAGCTAATAATATGTCAACGTTCTTATTAGAAGCGGCTGTAGCAAGTGCGCCGCCCATGTTTCCAGTACCGATGAATCCTACTTTCATGGGTTACTCCTTTCACGTAATAAACTATTTATAGTGGCATTATAACACCGATAATTGGAATTAACAAATGCAACGGTTACAGTAATAAATAGTAATAAAAAACGGTCACTGCCGGTTGTGACCGTTTTTTATTTGGTTAACTTAAGAGATGCTTATATCATTATTTTTTATTATTATTCTCGCTCTGAGACTGTTTCTTATCCAGATACTTCTTGTAAAGTGCCTGAACCATCCATGTGAATGCTAATGCCAGGATGATCATCATAAAGGTATTTCTTATACCGGACAGGAATATAAGAAACATAAATACTACTAAAGGTACGAATACAACGAGGAAACGTACTATAAATGATGGCTGATTGTTTGGCTGAGTCATTATCCTATCCTCCTATCCTTTGGTAACACTAGAATACCATAATTTTTCAAACAATTCGCAAGATTAGATAAATTCTGACCAAATCTAACAAATCTTAACTCAGACTTTGATTTAAGTTAGAACTAGTTTTGTAAAATAAAGATGCAATAGTATTAATGATATTTTTTTGAGAAAGGAGAAAATCAAAATGCGTAAGACAAAGATGTCAGCAGTAAGTAAGATTCAGATTGCTCTGCTGGTTCTTGGTTTTCTGGCAATGGAATTCCCAGGCATTCTGTTCTTTAAGGACATGGCAGAACCAAGAATGTTCGGTCTCCCATTCGCATACGGCTGGATGTTAATCGGATGGGTTTATATGTGCGTAGTTCTGTTCTGGTGCTATATCAGCAACTGGGGCGAAGGTAAAGATGAGGGAGGTGAAGATAAGTAATGGCAATGTCAGGAGGACAGCAGATCGCTGCTTTATTAATCATCGCGTTATTTATGGTCATCCCACTCGCAATGGGTGCTATCGCTGGTAAGAAGTCAATCCCTACTACAGAAGACTACTTCGTACAGGGTAGAGGCATGGGCTCAGTAGCAGTATTCTTCACAGTAGCAGCTACATGGTGGTCAGCATTCGCATTCATGGGATCAAACTCATACTTCTTCCTCAACGGTCCACTTTACTGGACAGCAATCGCATGGAATATCTTCTTCGGTATTCTGTACTTCGTTGTAGGTAAGAAGATTTGGTACTTCGGTAAGGTTAACAGCCTGATCACTCCTAAGGACTTCTTCATGCTCCACTATGGTTCAGAAGGCTTAGGTAACTTAGTATCAATCATCCTGTTAGTATTCACACTGCCTTATCTGCAGATTCAGCTGACAGGTGGTGCATACCTGATCGAAACTGCTTCAGGCGGTATCATCCCTTACTGGTTAGCAGCTCTTATTTTCTACCTGGTAATCATCATCTACGTATGGTCAGGTGGTCTGAGAGCCGTAGCTTGGACAGATATCTTCTATGGATGCCTGTTATTCTTCGGTATGATCTTCGCAGGTCTTTATATCGTTAACATCGATAAGGTTGGCGGCGTAACAAGCATGTTCGACTATATCGCTAACACAACTCCAGAAAAACTGACAGTTGGCGACAACTGGATGCTCTGGATCTCAATGTTCATCGTAACACCAATTGGTTCATTCATGGGACCTCAGCTCTGGACAAGAATGTATGCTACTAAGTCACACAGACTGTTCAACCTGATGCCATTCCTCCTCGGCTTCGCAGCTATCGCTTACGTTGGCTCAATGCTGGTAGGTAATGCAGGTAACATCCTTTGCCCAGATATCGAACAGACAGACAAGATTCTGCCAACAGTTCTGTATCAGTATGCTCCATTCGTACTGGCTGCATTCATCATCGCTTGCGGTGCTGCAGCAGCTATGTCAACAGCAAACTCACAGATTCACGCTATGTCAGCTCTGTACACAGTTGACTTCCACAAGCGTTACATCAACAAGAACCTGTCAGAAAAGCAGCTCGTATGGGTTGGTAGATGGACTATCCTCGTACTCTCAGCAGTAGCATATGTAATGTGCTTAACAATCCCTGGTCTGCTGGTTACTATCGGTCTGGTTGCACTTGCTGGTGCTGCTCAGATCATGGTTCCAACAATGGGTGCTCTGTACTGGAGAAAGTCAACAACAGCTGGCGCTGTAGCTGGTCTGGTTGTTGGTGTAGGTTCACTTTGCTGCTTCACATTCCACCTTATCACTCCTCCAGGAGTATTCAGTCTGGCTGGTGGCGGCAACCTGCTCTCACTGATTCTGAATGTAATCGTATTCGTAGTAGTATCATGTGTTACTAAGCCAAGATCAGCAGAAGTTATGGAAGTTGTTCAGGCTCAGTTCGATGATTTCTATGATGGAAAGAACATGGATTAATTTAACTCAAATTTATCTGTTTATGAGGGGTCTCAGTGAGAGACCCCTCTATGCGTATTTTAAGGAGGGCTAATAATGGTAGCAGATTTAGTTCTGACTAGAGGTAACGTTATCACAGTTGATAGCAAGGATACTATCAACGAGGCAGTTGCAGTTAAGGGGAACAAGATTGTATTTACTGGAACTTCAGAAGATGCTAAGGCTTTTATCGGCGAATCAACTCAGGTAATCGACCTGAATGGTAGATCAGTAGTTCCTGGATTCATTGAATCACACATTCACTCAGCAGTTATGGGTGTTAACTCACTGGCAATTGACTGCAGACCATCAGCGGTATCTTCAGTAGAAGATATCAAAGAAGCGGTATTCGAGAGAGCCAAGATTACACCTCCTGGCGAATGGATTAGAGGTTGGGGTTATAATGACCAGTATCTCAAGGAGCAGAGACACCCTGACAAGTGGGACCTTGACAAGGCTGCTCCAAACCACCCTGTAATGCTGACAAGAGTTTGTAACCACATTTCAACTTACAACTCAAGAGCAATTGAGATCGCAGGTATTACTAATACACCTGAATATAGCCCAATCACATTTACAAGAAAGAACAACGAGATTTCTGGCGTAATGATGGAAGAAGCTCATTTCGCTATGTTCAAGGCAGCAATGCTTACTGAACAGGAAATCATCGATGGTATGGAATCAGCATACAAGATGCTGATCAAGGAAGGTATCACATCAGTTCACGACTCAGGTGGATACGGTCCAGCTCAGTTCAAGGCATTCCAGAATGCAGTTGAACAGGAGAAGTTCAAGATTAGACTGTACCCAATGATTTTCTCATTCGCTGAGAACCTGAAGCTTAATGACGACTTCCTTAAGGTTGGTCTTCACTCAGGAATGGGTAATGAACACTTCAAGATTGGTCCAATGAAGCTGATGATCGACGGTTCATCAAGTGGTCCTACTGCAGCAACATTTGAACCATATGCATGTGATCCAAACAACCACGGTATCCTGTCACATCCACAGGAACTGGTAGACGAATACGTTTGCCGCGGCCAGCAGGGTGATTGGCAGATTACCAGCCACGCAGTAGGCGACAAGGGCGTTACTATTATTGTTAACGCTATTGAGAAGGCAATGAACATGTATCCTAATTCCAAGGCAAGACACAGAATCGAGCATTGCGGTATGATCAATGACGAACTTCTGGGAAGAATCAAGGATCTGGGTATTGTACCTATCAGTAACCCAATTTTCCTTTATGAATTCGGTGACGGATACATTACAAACTACGGTAAAGAAAGCGCTTATAGAATGTTCACATGCAAGAGCTTCCTGGATAGAGGAATTATCTCTGCAGGTGCAAGTGACTGTCCTATTACTTTCTCAGACCCACTCATGGGTATTCACCTTGCAGTGAACAGAGAAACTCAGGGCGGACAGGTAATCAATCCTGATGAGAGACTTAAGCCAATGGAAGCATTGAGAATGTTCACATATAACGGTGCATATGCATCAAGAGAAGAAGATATTAAGGGCAGCATCGAAGTTGGCAAGTTAGCTGACCTGGCTGTACTTAATGGTGATTTCACTAAGTGTGCTCCAGACAAGATTTGGGACATGAAGGTGGATATGACAATTCTCGATGGTGTAATCGAATATACAAGATAATTAGGGGAAATACTTAAACTTATAAAACCTTATAGTAATAGAAGCCAGCTACTTGCTGGCTTCTATTATTTCATGATTAAATTTGTATCCTATTCCTCGAATGTTTATGATGTAGTCAACGTCACCGGACTCCAGTTTCTTGCGCAAACTGCTAAGGTGCACGCTAACTGTCTTGGAATCGCCGCTTACGCTTGAGCTCTTCCATACGATGTTAAACAGCTGATCTGCTGAGAATATACGCTTAGGATTATCTACAAGCAGGTAAAGAATGTCATATTCCTTCGCAGTGAGGGGAACCTCTACGTCCTTGATAAATACTTTTCTAAGTGGTGCATTTATCTTAAGATCGCCAGCTACGATAACATCGTCTACTTCTGATTCATCATTCTGTTTAGCCATGCGATATCTACGCAGGTTAGCCTTAATTCTAGCAATCAGCTCTGCTGGCATGAATGGCTTAGTGATATAGTCATCCGCCCCTGCAGAGAATGAAATAACCTTATCAATTTCGTCGCCTCTACATGATAAGAAAAGGATCGGAGCATTGCTCTGCTTGCGAATTTCAAGACAGAGATCAGGTCCCTCAATATCAGGCAAATTAAAGTCAAGGATGACCAGTGAAGGTGAATGCGCCTTAACCTGTGCTAGAGCAGACCTTCCGTCATTGGCTACAACTGGCTGAAATCCTTCCTTAGTAAGGTAAGAATCGATTAACTCACAGATTTCAAGTTCGTCGTCGACGATTAATATTTTTTCTCCAATCATTGCAATCCTCCTTTTGTTCTAGCCTCTATTCTAGTCTCGATATAACGGGATGGTGAAGAAGAATGAGCTTCCTGATCCATAAGTACTCTTAACATCAATAGTGCCGCCGTGGGCTTCTACAATCTCCTTGCAGATAGCAAGGCCCAGACCTCGGCTGTCTGCGTTGGTAGACTGGGAGCCTTTGTAAAATCTTGTGAACAGGTTTGAAAGATCTTCTGATTTGATACCGCGGCCCTTGTCAGAAACCGAGATGAGCATATTCTCACCGGATTTGTCCAGATCACATTTAATAGTAATGATATTCTTGGCTTTAGTGTTTCTGATGGCGTTGGTAACCAGATTGACTGCGACCTGTGTCACTCTAACTGGGTCGGCGACAATGACATTGTCACCCAGTTTAGCATATTCAGTATTATATCTATAGCGAATCTTAGCATTCTCGATGTCGCTCATAGTACTACGTTTAATTAGTTTAGCAAGTTCAGTACATTTGATAAGTTCATATGCGAATTCGTACTGATTTGTCTCAAGCTTGGATAACTGAGATAAGTCGTCAATCATACGCTTGAGAAAGTTTGATTTATCTATGATAACGTCCAGTGCGTGTTCGCGCTGTTTCTCTGATGTATAGGTGCCGTCCTTGAGAGCTGTAGCGAAGCCCATTACTGAAGTAATAGGTGTTTTAAGCTCATGGCTTACATATGAGAGCATTGTTTCCTTGGACTGCTTGGATTGAACCAGACTCTCTCTGATGCTCTCTCGCTTACTGATATCACTAAATGATCCGCTCAGACCAACGGTCTGGCCATCTCGGATAACCAGGTCACATGTCAGTTCCATGGCCTTGCGCGTGCCATCTTTGCAAACAAAGTGAACGGTCTCGATAAGGGGAAGCTTACTGTAATCTCCCCCATACAAAGGGTCCCGGAGAATTGTGGCTTCATCTTCGTTCATTATCTGAAGCAGAAGCTTAGGATTCATTCGACAGTCCAGTGTAGTATATCCGGTCAAATCCTCAATGGAAGGCGTGATATATTGCAGTTCAGGTGTTTCGCCTAAGGTGTAGTAGAATATGGCGTCTCTGGAATTCTCGATAATCATCTGGAACAGCTCTTCTGTACCCTCCAGAGTATTAGCGATGTTTGTTGAATAGAATAAACATACGAATACTGTGAATATGATAATGAAGATAAATTCCAATGTGAACAGATTCTCTGGATCGTCATATAAGGCAGGCAACATTGCGAATGTTGCCTTGAATGCACCATATATTAAAAGCAGTGTGACAGTAACCACATTTGGCAGCAAATCCTGCTTGTATTTCTGCAAGATAGCAAGGCAGATAAGCATTGATAAGGTAATATCCATTGCAGCCATAGGAAGAGCGATAATCAGTGTATTAAGCCCCAGATATGTTGTGATGGCTACCCACAGGGTTGCGATAACAGAATACCTGAACCAGATATCGGTAACAGGAATCTTCAGGATACCATAAACAGCTACGAGTATGAACACGGTAGCAAACATATCGAGAAGTGACTTGAATATCAGGGGGAGCATAAGCTGGGTGTATGATGCCAGCACTACGCATCCGAAGCCGAATGTATATAGAAGCCACGACCATCTGAAATACGAGAAAAATATATCATGGTTTCTCGATGATAGTACGAAAAACATGATCGCTACAAGAACGCTTGAAATTGTAACACATAGTGCGAAAAATACCGACATTCCATGCCTCCTTATAGCAAAAACGTACTCCGGTTGAACAATTATCGCAAAATTCGTTCATTTGTATTATATCACAATAAAACGCCTGGGTCACTTGAAATCAGTGGCCCAGGCGCTATTATCTATACCCATCTTTTGCCAGTTAATCCATGGCTCCGATGTCCTTAACATAAAGGAAAATATTCTCATGATTTGCCGAATAATCGTCAGATTTCACAAGCTCCATTAGCACTGTTGTCAGCTCGCCAGCCCGGTATCTGCGGTAGCGGAGACAGCGGTAATTGTTGTCTGCCTTAAAGTAGGAACGAAGGTCATCAAGCCGAGTGTTTGCCAGGAACATTTCTTTGTCCTCGGAGAAGACCTGATTGTTAGCTGCGAAGTCTCTCAGCCATCCGGAAAGGCTCTGGTGGAAGCCGAAGTTGGAAGTTAACTCGCTGTCATCGGCGACGATAATCTCATAAGAATCGTCGGTCAGATTGACCCTGAGAATCTTAGCATATGAATTGCAAAGTGCGTCATACGCAGCCTTCTGACTTCTTCTGTCCACTCCTTTAGCGCGGTAGTAACTTGACTTGGCGTTGTACATTCTCTTGTCCGCGATGAGAAGCAGCTCGTTGAGAGATGCGGCCGGGTATTCTGTCTTGCGAACATATCCGCATGCCAGAGAAATGTGGTCAACTAATTCCCCATGCCACTCATTCATGTAGGCTTCCAGATTGCCCTTAATTCCAGACAGCTTCTTATCATCAGCCAGGATAATTGCGACGAATTCGTCGCCGCCTGTTCTGAAGCACTTGCCGTATGGGCTGAATGCCTTGAGAACGCATTCAGCAGCGCCCTTGATCAGTTCGTCGCCCGCTGCGTGACCGAAGGTGTCGTTGGTGCTCTTAAGGCCGTTGACGTCGATGGAAACGACTACGTGATCCTTTTGCAAAGCGTGAGAGTCCTCGTAATAAGCCAGCATCTGATTATACGCATATCGCGTCATCATGCCAGTAAGTGCGTCTTTCTCAAGAAGCATCTTTTGGTTGAGAATGTCTTCGTCACTCTGCTGCTGCCAGAATTCGCTGTAGTGAATGAACTGGAGGATGGCCGCCAGTGTCAGAGATATGATACATGTTCTCCATTCGCTGTTTACCAGCTCCTGCATGCATACACCTGCAGCAACAAGAACACCGATGAGGCCGATAGAACCCCTATTCTTCTTCTTGAATTTAGTGCCGTACGCAATGAAACTTGCGATAACCGCAATGATGCAGACGATGTAAATGAGCGTATAAATCATATAGAACGGACCGTGGTGATAGTTGTTGCTGCTATC
>JAGHTQ010000001.1 GCA_018065295.1 Candidatus Colimonas fimequi
CTAACTACACAACAGTGCTTCTTTCAAATCTGGGAAGCATCAAGTGCCCATCAGTTTATCACCATCTGAACAATTACGGCACTAACTCAGTTATGATTACAATCGGTACTATCCACAAGGCACAGGTTGTTGACAAGGATGGTAACGTTCAGATTAGAGATATGGTAGATATCAGCGCAACTCTCGATGAGAGAATTGGCGATGGTTTCTACTTCGCTAGATCACTTAAGTTAATTCAGTACATGGCAGCTCATCCTGAACTTCTGGATATGCCATTAGAGGAGGAGAGCGGCTATGACTACAAATAACGCACCACTTAAGAAGCCAGTACATACGCTTTTTGTTGATAAAACACGTAGATTTCCTATTCCTGAAGGTATCGACACACCTTGGTTTAAGACTGCAGGAGAAGTTCCTGTGCAGGTTGACTACTTCGACGGCTCAATGATTGACGCTATCGAGGCTACAGCTAAGGCTCATCCAGAAATCATTGCATATGATTTCTATGGCAATAAGGTGACATTTAAGGACTTCATCGGTCAGATTCACAGGGTTGCTAAGGGCCTTAAGGCTCAGGGCATTGGCATTGGCGACAGAGTAACAATCTGCATGCCTAACACACCACAGGCAATCATCATGTTCTATGCGATTAACCGTATCGGCGCCATTGCTAACATGATTCACCCACTGTCAGGTGAAGAAGAAATCGTTGGATATATTAACAATTCACAGAGCAAGCTTTGCATTACACTGCTTCAGTTCTACCCTAAGTTCCGCAAGAACATGGGCAGAATCAAGCTGGATACTTTGCTTATCTGTGATATCACAGACGGTCTTGCTGGAATCAAGAAAGTTCTCTTCCCATTCACCCGCAAAGGCGTAGAGAAACTTCCTAAGAATTCAGGTGCCCTCACTTGGAAGGAGTTCCTTAAGGGCGCTGACGCATACGACGGCGAATACATTCACCACGGCGATAGCGATGATACAGCAGCAATCCTTTATTCAGGCGGTACTACTGGTACTAACAAGGGCATCCTGCTCAGCAACCTTAACTTCAATGGTCTTGCTCTTCAGACTGGTACTGCTGGCGACTGCCTTAGACCTGGTCACAAGATGCTCAGCGTTATGCCTATTTTCCATGGATTCGGTCTTGGCGTGTGCATCCACACTGCACTGTACTGGGGCGCTACATGTATTCTGGTTCCACAGTTTGACCTGAACAGCTACTGCGCACTGCTCAAGAAGGAGAAGCCAAACTACATCGCTGGCGTTCCTACTCTCTTCGAAGCTCTTCTTAGACTTGAAGATGCACAGGATCTTGACCTTTCACAGCTGGAAGGTATCTTCTCAGGCGGTGACTCACTGAGCATCGAACTTAAGGCGAAGGTTGATGCATTCCTCCACGAGCACGGTGCAAGTGAACAGATTCGTGAAGGCTTCGGCACAACTGAATGCGTTACTGCAAGCTGCCTGACACCTAGATTCGAATACAGAGAAGGAAGCATCGGCATTCCTTTCCCTGATACATACTATAAGATCGTTATGCCATACACTCAGGAGACTGTTCCTTACGGAACTGTTGGTGAAATCTGCATCGCCGGTCCTACAGTAATGCAGGGCTACATGGATAACCCTAAGGAAACAGCTCAGACTCTGCAGATTCACGAAGATGGTCTCACTTGGCTGCACACTGGCGACCTGGGAACAATGGATGAAGAAGGATTTATCTACTTCAAGCAGCGTCTTAAGAGAATGATTATTACTGGTGGATATAACGTATATCCATCACAGGTTGAGAACGTTATCGATTCACATCCTGATGTTGTTATCAGTACAGTTATTGGCGTTAAGGATGACTACCGTATGCACCGCGTTAAGGCATTTGTAGTTCTCAGAAACGGGCTTACTGGTAGCGAAGAGCTCAAGGAGGAACTGAAGGAGTACTGTGGAACTCGTCTTCCTAAGTATGCAATTCCTCGCGAGTTCGAATTCCGTACAGACCTTCCTAAAACTCTCGTTGGCAAGGTAGCCTACAGAGAACTGGAGAGGGAAGAAGAAGCGAAAAATGCAAACTAGAAGAAAATTTGAACTATTATTAATAACGGTAATTGCCCTTAGAGCCAGTTCTTTCATGGTTACCAAGGTATGCGT
>JAGHTQ010000159.1 GCA_018065295.1 Candidatus Colimonas fimequi
TCTGAGTTTCTTGAAAAAGTCCTTCATGATCTGGGAGCATTCCTCCTGCATCAATCCAGTTTCTATATGTGTGAAATGATTCAGCTTACCTTCTTGAGGGATGTTGAACACAGAGCCGCAGGCGCCCGCCTTCGGGTCCATTGTTCCTATGTAAAGGTTCTCGATTCGGGCCCATACGATGGCGCCAGCACACATACTGCAGGGCTCTGCAGTAACGTACATGTCGCATCCTATAAGTCTCCAGCCGCCTAGAGTGTTGGCCGCCATTCTTATGGCTTCCACCTCTGCGTGGGCTGTCGGGTCCTTGAGAGTTTCGACTCTATTGTGGCCTCTGCCAACAATCTGACCGTCCCTTACTATGACTGCTCCGATGGGAACTTCGCCTTCGCTCGCAGCCTTTTTCGCCTCCTCGAGGGCTTCGTACATATACTTTCTCATATACCTTAAAATAATATCACAGAAAACGATATATTACTAGAGAAAAATGTGTTAATATGTTGATGTGTTAGAAGATTTGGAGGAAAAATATTGGAAAGCTTGAAAGAAAATGTGAGTATTAACGTTCCTATCATGGATAACGGTTCGGACATTGAGAAACTCAATTCTCTTTCCCGAGACGTAATATCTCTAAGCATCAACAAGCTTATGGTCAATTTAAGGTTCATGGATTCTGCCATGAGCCGTCTGGAACCTTTCCAGCACGAAGGACCAATATCTGTTGATGGCGTTCATTTCTTTTACAATCCACTTCAGTTGCTCCTGAGCTACAAAGAGTCAAGACAGAAACCAACCCATGCATATTTGCACGGGGTATTGCATTGCGTATTCCAGCATTTCTATATAGGAACACTGGTTGAGAGACAGTGCTGGAGTCTGGCAAGCGACATCGCTGTAGAAGCGATGATTAACGAGCTTGATATTGACTGCGTTAAAACCGGAGTCGAAGAAGAGCAGATGCCGATTCTCAAGGAACTTGAGGAGAAGGTGGGAATGCTCACTGCAGAGAAACTCTACAGACACTTCCTCGATGGCAATGAACCTGAAGAAGTAATGAAAGAGTGGGCACGCATCTTCGAATGGGACGACCATAAGATCTGGTACGACGGCGATGGCAAGGGAGACGACGAGGATGACTTCGGCGAAGAGAGCCCAAGCAGCAACAACTTTGGCGAACACGACGATTATGAAGAGAGCTTAAAAGAGAATCCAGAAAACGAGAATGCTCCAAACAACAAGAATGCAGACAAACAGGATGCTAAGGGAGAATGGGAAGACGTAGCGGAACAGATCAAGATGGACCTTGACAGCTTCTCTAAGGAGAAGGGCGATGAGATGGGCACCATGATGCAGAATCTCAAGGCCGTAACACGTGAGAAATACGACTACGCCACTTTTCTCAAGAAGTTCTCTGTAATGGGCGAAGCCATGAAGGTGAACAACGACGAGTTTGACTACATTTTCTATACTTACGGCATGAACATGTACGGCAAGATGCCCCTCATCGAGCCTCTGGAGTATAAGGAAGTGAAGAAGGTCAAGGAATTCGTTATCGCCATCGACACATCAGGCTCTGTTAAGGGCGACCTGGTCCAGCGATTCATTCAGAAGACTTACAACATCCTCATGCAGCAGGAGAACTTCTTCAGCAAGATCAACCTTCACATTATCCAGTGCGACACTGAGATTCAGGAAGACGTGAAGATCGAGAACAAGGAGCAGTTCGATGCCTACATGGATCACATGGTCCTCAAGGGCATGGGCGGTACTGATTTCAGACCGGTCTTCAGTTACGTGGACGATATGATTCGTGCCAAGGAATTCAGGAACCTGAAGGGCCTCATTTACTTCACCGACGGTGAAGGTACTTTCCCTGTTAAACAACCGAAATATGACACAGCGTTCGTCTTCGTAGACGATGACTACAATGAACCAGAAGTGCCTGTATGGGCAATCAAGCTGGTACTGACAAGCGA
>JAGHTQ010000083.1 GCA_018065295.1 Candidatus Colimonas fimequi
CTTACCTGCTGATACCAGCTTCATGGCATTGGTAATATGCTCCGTACTAGTAATGCTTCTGATACGTCGCTTAATATCCTGCATACTCTCTGCCATTCTCACACCTCCTTTATCGTTTATTATGCAAAGTCAGTCGCAACCGTCACCAACTGGTGGGCATCGCTAACCGCAAGTCTTTGCATTCTAGAATTCTCTCTTGTATTCTTCTATGCCCTTGATCAGTTCTTCTTCAGCTTCTTATGTCAGCTGACCAGTCTCTATGATAGTCTTGACAACTGCTGGATGCTGTGTAGCCATGAATTCATAGAAACCTGCTTCAAATCTCTTAACGTCATGAAGCGCGATTTCCTTCATGTGATGGTTAACTGCAGCATAGATAAGCATTACCTGGTTCTCTACTGGGATTGGCTGGTACTGAGGCTGCTTGAGGATTTCCATGAGCAGCTTACCATGATCCAGTCTGTCCTTAGTATCCTGGTCTACGTCAGAACCAAACTGTGAGAAGTTAGCCAGTTCTCTGTACTGAGCCAGTTCCAGCTTAACTGAGCTTGCAACCTTCTTCATAGCCTTGATCTGAGCGCTACCGCCTACTCTTGATACAGAGATACCTGCGTTAACCGCTGGTCTCTGACCTGAGAAGAACAGTTCGTTTTCAAGATAAATCTGACCGTCAGTAATGGAAATTACGTTTGTTGGTATATACGCTGATACGTCTCCTGCCTGTGTTTCGATGATTGGCAGAGCAGTGATTGAACCGCCACCAAGTGCATCGCTCAGCTTAGCTGCTCTTTCAAGAAGTCTTGAATGCAGGTAGAATACGTCTCCAGGGTACGCTTCACGTCCAGGTGGTCTTCTAAGAAGCAGTGACATTGCTCTGTATGCAACGGCATGCTTACTAAGATCATCGTAAACGATGAGATCGTCCTTGCCCTGATACATGAAGTTCTCAGCAATTGATACACCAGCATATGGTGCGATGTACTGCAGTGGTGCTGATTCTGAAGCTGTTGCAGCAACTACGATTGAATATTCCATAGCGCCCTTATCTTCCAGAGTCTGTACCAGCTGAGCTACTGTTGAGTTCTTCTGACCAATAGCAACGTAAATACAGATTACGTCCTGACCCTTCTGGTTCAGGATTGTATCGATAGCGATAGCAGTCTTACCAGTCTGTCTGTCGCCGATAATCAGTTCTCTCTGACCTCTACCGATAGGGATCATTGAGTCGATTGCCTTAATACCAGTCTGCAGTGGCTGATGTACTGATTTTCTGTCAAGTACGCCTGATGCAGGGCATTCGATAGGTCTAGTTTTATCTGTGATGATTGGGCCCTTGCCGTCTACTGGCTGACCCAGTGCATTGATTACTCTTCCGAGCATGTTTTCGCCTACAGGTACTTCTACAACCTTGCCTGTTGGCTTAACGATATCGCCTTCCTTGATTTCTCTGTCGGAACCTAAAATTACGGCACCAACATTGTCTGGTTCAAGGTTTAAGGCCATACCATAAGTATTACCAGGGAACTCAAGCAGTTCACCTGACATGCAGTTATCAAGACCATATACTCTTGAAATACCGTCGCCTACTTCGATTACAGTACCGAAATCTGATACTTCCATCTGGCTCTTGTAATTCTTGATCTGTTCTTTTATGACTGCACTTATTTCTTCTGGTCTAAGATTCATCATTTACCTCCCTAAATGCATTTGATTCTCAAGGTCATCAAATTTCTTTCTGATACTCAGGTCAATCAGCTTGCCTTCAGCAAGAATCTTAACGCCGCCTATCAGTTTAGGATCTAATTCATTACTCAGTTTAACGTTTGTACGAAGGAGCTTACCAACTTCGTCTTCTAACTCCTTCATTCGTTCCTCTCCGAGAGGAATAACAGAATATACTGTTCCGTTTGTGAAACCCGCTTCTTCATTGTACATCTTCTGGTACATCTTAAGGATGTCCTGAAGGTGTGTAGTTCTTCCCTTATCAACAAGTACGTACATGAAGTTGAGAAGAACATCGTTAATCTTGCCTTCAAAGACTGTGCTCAGCACGTCCTTCTTATCCTTACCAGCGATTGCTGGATACTTGATGAAGTCTGCAAGATCTGTTTCTGTCTCAAGGATATTCAGAAGTGCGGCTACCTCCTCAAGGAGTTCTTCCTTTATTCCCAGGTCGCCTGCCGCTTCGAAGAGGGCAGTACCATAGGTTCTATCAACGGTTAGTTCTGCCATCCTGCACTCCTTGCCTTATTAATTACATCATCAACGATGGCTTCGTGGCCATCCTTCTGAATTTCTTTTTCTACTATCTGTTCGGCTGCCATAACTGCCAGAGCTGCGATTTCGTGTCTCATCTCTGCAGTTGCCTTCTCGCGTTCAACCTGAATTGTACGCTCAGCCTTAGCGATAATCTCACTTGCTTCCTTATGAGCGTTCTCGATAATGTCCTTAGCCTGTGCATCAGCCTTGGCCTTGGCATTTCTGATGATTTCTCTGCCTTCTTCCTCCACGTTAGCAATACGCTTGGAGTAGTTCTGCATCTTCTCATCAGCTCTTCTGTTAATTGCCTCTGCACTATCGAATGCGTCCTGAACAGCATTAGCTCTATCGAGCATGTACTGTCTAACCTTCTCCCAGAAGAAACGCTTTAAGATGAAGTATAAAATAGCCACATTGATGAGAATCATCACTAATGACCAGTTCAATTCTATTATGCCTGCATGCATAGCATCTCCTCCTTCCTGGTTATAGATACAACTTCTACTAACTATTCAACGCTGTGTCTATACGAAAGGATTAGCGAAGAGCAGGATGATTGAGATAATCAGAGCGAAGATACCTGCTGTTTCTGTAAGTGCTACACCGATGAGCATCAGCTTCAGGAGTGTGCCCTGTGCTTCAGGCTGTCTTGCTGTACCTTCTACAGTCTTACCTGCGTTAAATCCAATACCAATACCTACGCCTGCCATTGCGATCATTGCTAAACCAGCACCGATTGCTGAACATGCCATGATAAGAGCTTCTGGTGTAATTCCTGTCATTTTAATTTCCTCCTTATTATTAGTCTTCTACCTGTCTAGCATTTGATGTGAAGACCATTGTTAACATAACGAAAATGTATCCCTGCAGTACCGGCTCAAACAGGTCGAAGAACGCGTTGAGCGGCAGAGGAATGATCAGCTGGAAGAACGGTATGTGTGAACCGAGCATAGCTGATAAAGTTTCTAACGCTG
>JAGHTQ010000024.1 GCA_018065295.1 Candidatus Colimonas fimequi
CCGTCAACGATTAACTTCTCAAGTGATAATCTAGCAATTTCTCTTCTTACTGGATCAAATCCACTAAGAATAACTGCTTCTGGTGTATCGTCAATGATAAGATCGATTCCTGTCAGAGTTTCGATTGCTCTGATGTTACGACCTTCTCTACCGATGATTCTACCCTTCATTTCATCGTTAGGAAGTGGCACTACAGATACTGTTGATTCTGCAACGTGATCTGCTGCACATCTCTGGATAGCTCCAGTGATGATTTCCTTAGCCTTCTTATCAGCGTCTTCCTTAGCCTTTGATTCAATGTCCTTATAGAGTGCAGCAGCGTCGCTTCTTGCTTCGCGTTCTACCTTCTCAAGGATGATTTCTCTAGCCTGTTCAACGGAGTAACCTGAGATCTTCTCAAGTTCTTCAAGCTGTCTTCTTACCAGCTTCTCCATTTCCTGCTGTTTGTTTGAAATGTTTCTTTCTTTGTTTAATATGCTTTCTTCTTTTTTTTCAATATTTTCAAGTTTTCTATCGATAGATTCTTCCTTCTGAACTAATCTTCTCTCAGACTTCTGAATCTCGTTTCTTCTCTCTCTAATTTCCTTCTCTAAATTACTTCTCTGTTCATGTGCTTCTTCTTTAGCTGCAAGCACCATTTCCTTACGGATTGTTTCAGCTCTGTTCTCTGCATCCAGGATGAGATTTCTAGCCTTGGTTTCTGCATTACCAATAGTCTTCTCACCGATGGACTTGCGCAGTATATATCCAACCAGTATGCCCAGAATGAGGGCAACCAGTCCAACTACAATAGTCAGTACGATGTTCATACTGTTCCTCCTTTTCTTATTAAATTTTCAATTTTCAACTATATGATTAAATTCTTACTTGCAAATATTAAAAATCAAATTCGCATGATGAAAATTTTGTAAAAAGCATACACCATATTATATTATTTTTTTGAATTGTAGTCAACAATGCACACAAGATGTAGAAATAATTTTCGTCCATTTTTTGCGCAAAAAAATGGACTAGATTTTAATCTAGTCCACGATAATTCTATATACGATTTCCTTGAAATTCTTCTCGATATATGTGCCCTTCTTGCAAACGATCGGAATACCCTTATTTGTTGAAATATGAATATTATCGTCATCCTGAATGATACCTACAAGTGTGCCCTGAAGCATGTCTGAAATGTCAGCAAGCGAAGGTACCATGTGGCTTCTCATAAGGTCAACTCTCACCTTGTTTATTACGATTCTGATGTCATCAAGACCCTTGTCCATAAGGTATCTCTCAGTTACGTCTGCGTCTCTAAGTGATGCTACTTCTGGCTCTGTTACAATTACAGCCTTATCAGCTGGTGCAATAGCCACATCGAAGAGATCGCTTACTCCTGCAGGACAGTCGATGATGATGAAATCAAATATCTTGCTCAGCTTATCGCAAAGGATCTCCATATGAAGCGGCGTAATGTCTCTGTCGTCTCTTCTTGGTGATGCTGCCATGAAATAAAGGTTATCGAATCCGTCAACCTTGATCATCGCCTTCTTGATACGACATATTCCAGACATAACGTCCATAATGTTATATACAACTCTGTTCTCCATGCCAAGGTACAGGTCCATGTTTCTAAGACCCATATCAAGGTCAATAAGCATTACCTTAGCACCCTTTGATGCCAGCATAGCGCCCATATTAACAGAAAACATGGTCTTACCAGTTCCGCCCTTGCCTGATGAAACCAAAATAACTTGACTCATAATTAACTTCCCCACAAAAACAATACTACTAATATAGTTTGCCTATAAAGACTTTCAAAGTCAAGGGAGTGTTGTGAAAATCGTAAACAATTTTAATTCTCAGGTTACATAGCCAGATTCTTTGAGGCTAACATATCGCCCGTCGCCAATTATTATGTGATCGACAACCGGGATACACAGAAGCTCCCCTACCTTAATAAGTCTCTGGGTGGTAACGATATCGTCTGAAGAAGGCTGCGGATCCCCGCTAGGGTGATTGTGAATAAACACCACAGAGCTTGCGCTCCTTCTTACCGCCTCGACGAACACTTCTCTCGGATGGGTCAGACTTGAGCTGAGATCACCCACGGATATGGTTACGCTCTGAATAATCTCCCCCTTAGCGTTAAGAAGAACACAGATGAAGTATTCTTTTTTGTAATACCTCATAGTATCCATATATAGCTTCGTCACGTCCTGAGCGCAGGTAATCACGTTACGGGAAACCGCTGGCGCAGCGGCAATTCGCCGTCCCAGTTCTACAGCAGCCAGAAGCTGGCTAGCCTTGGCTGCGCCTACGCCGTCGATGTTCATCAGTTCCTCAGGCGTACATTCCGCCAGGTAGCCAAGGCCCCTGTCATCCTTTGCAAGAATACGCAAAGCGACCTCCATGGCAGAGCAACCTCTCGGCCCGCTACCGATAATCAGGGCAATAAGCTCCGCAGAGCTAAGGCTCTGCTTGCCATTCCTTAACATTTTCTCTCTTGGCCTTTCTTCTGAAGGCAATTCTTTTATTCGCATTTTCTACTCTCTACTCCTTACTTCCCCCCACCTGTCAATATTACCATATTTTACCACTTATTGCACTCTTAATCCAACAAAAAAAGACGGTCCATATTGAACCGTCTTCGTAATTCCTATTATCCACGCACAATCTCAAGAACTGCAGCTACAACCTGATCGATATTTAAACCTGTAGTATCTAACTCAGTTGCATCGTCAGCCTTGCAGAGAGGATTTAACTCTCTTGTCATGTCGTTGTGGTCTCTCTGCTTGATATCTTCAAGAACTTCTTCGTAAGTAACCTGCTCGCCCTTCTCAGTCAATTCCTTGAAACGTCTGTCAGCTCTCTCTTCAGCTGAAGCAGTGAGAAAAATCTTATATTCAGCATCCTTAAGAACGTTAGTGCCGATGTCTCTACCGTCCATGATGATGCTCTTTCTTGTTCCCATAGCTCTCTGAATGTCTACCAGCTTAGCTCTAACAGGACCTTTAGCTGATACCTTAGATGCCATCATTGAGATCTCTGGTGTTCTGATTAAATCGTTAATAACCTGTCCATCCAGGATAATGTCACCCTGAACGAAATCGATATCAGTGTTATTCAGCATCTGGTTAAGTGCCGCTTCATCTTCTACATCAACGCCAGTTTCTCTTACCTTATAGCCTACAGCTCTATACATAGCACCAGTATCGATATAGTCTATATTAAGTTCCTTAGCTACTGCCTTCGCAATTGTGCTCTTACCAGCACCGCTTGGTCCGTCAATAGCAATTCTGAAAATCTCTGCCATTATGTACCTCTAGTTCTTCTTGTTTACCAGAAGTTTCTCAACTTCTGCAACAAATGTATTAACATCAGTAAACTGTCTATATACACTAGCGAAACGAACGTAAGCTACTTCGTCCAGTTCACGAAGTCTCTCCATTACCAGTTCGCCAATGAAGTTACTGTCAATTTCCTTCTCCATCATGTTGTTGAGTCCACGTTCGATCTCATCAACGATCTTCTCCATCTCAGCAATTGAAACAGGGCGCTTCTCACAAGCTCTGATGATACCGTTGAGAAGTTTTGATCTATCGAATGCTTCTCTTCTTCCATCCTTCTTGATTACCATCAGGATGAGCTCTTCAACCTTCTCATATGTTGTGAATCTCTTACCGCATGATTCGCATTCACGTCTTCTTCTTATTGCATGACCATCTTCTGTGTGTCTTGAGTCAATTACCTTGCTATCTTCATTCTCGCAGTATGGACATCTCATACCAGTGTTCCTCCTTATTAATGATGATACTTACAGGCTCATTATACTATATATAGTGTTTTTTGTCCACCATCCGAATAGTCTTGTGCATATAACAAAATAGGGCGGCTTACGCCACCCTATTCTGAAGGAATTTTATTTAAACGTCCAATTTGATTAGCCCTTAATCTTACCTGTTTCAAGTCTATCGAAGTAGCTCTTAGTTTCTGCTACTACTACACCGCTCAGTGCAACCAGTGCAATCAGGTTAGGAATAGCCATGAGGCCGTTCATGATATCTGCCAGTGTCCATACTGCTGATACTGTGAGGAAAGGTCCGATAAGTACTGCGAATACATAAACCCATCTGTATACGCCAACAACGCTCATGTTGCCACCTGTTAAGTATTCAAGACATCTTTCGCTGTAGTAGTCCCAACCAAGAATAGTTGTGAATGCGAAGAATGCCAGGCAAACCATAAGAATGAATGAGCCAACGCTTGAAGCCCATGGCAGACCTGCTGAGAATGCTGCTGCTGTTACTTCTACGCCTTCAAGGCCCTTATCCATTGCTACATCATATGCACCAGTACTCATGATAGCAAGACCTGTCATTGAGCAGATGCAGATTGTGTCGATGAATGTACCAGTCATAGTTACAAGACCCTGTCTTGTAGGTTCCTTAGTCTGTGCTGCTGCAGCTGCGATAGGTGCACTACCAAGACCAGCTTCGTTTGAGAAGATACCTCTTGCAACACCCTTCTGCATAGCGATCATCATTGCACCAAGAGCACCACCTGCTGCTGCCTTAACGCCGAATGCGCTCTCAACGATTCTTACTACTGCTGTAGGTACTTCTGCGATGTTGTAAATGATGATTGCCAGACATACGATTACGTAAGTAATAGCCATGAATGGAACGATGATTGAAGTTACGCTAGCGATTCTCTTCAGACCACCGATAACAACCAGTGCTACAAGAGCTGCAACTACGATTGCAGTGATTACTGTAACGATTGAATATTCAGCGCCGAACAGGCTTACTGTATGCTGCATATCAGGGTCAAAGAAGTTCTTTGTTGCTGATGAGATACCATTAACCTGTGTAATTGTACCGATACCAAGAAGACCAGCGCCGATACCGAAGATTGCGAACAAGATAGCAAGTGGCTTCCACTTACTTCCCATACCCTTCTCAATGTAGTAGAAAGGACCACCGAGGAAACGGCCATTGCCCTTATCTTCTCTATACTTAACTGCCAGCAGACCTTCTGAGTACTTAGTTGCCATACCAAGGCATGCAGCCAGTACCATCCAGAATACAGCGCCAGGACCACCTGCTACTACTGCAGTTGCTACACCTACGATATTACCAGTACCGATTGTTGCTGCCAGAGCTGTACAAAGTGCTCCGAAGCTGGTTACTTCACCGATACCATCGTCTTCGTTCTTAACCATGTATTTAAGTGCCTTGCCCAGCTTACGGAACTGCAGAACCTTAAGTCTGCAAGTCAGCAGTAAACCAGCACCCATGATCAGTACCATGAGAGGCACGCCCCATACAATATCGTCGATTGTTACCAAAAAGTTAGTTAAAGCTTCCATTTCTAAGTTCCTCCTCCATAAGATGAATAATAATGCCTGTCCGTAGTAGCTTTCACCTACAGACATAATAAAAAAGCCGATACATTCGCATCGACTTCTGGAGTGGACTATAAACATTGTCTGTCTACTCTGTCCTTTTGCCTGAGAGATTACGTATCCGTTTTATCCTCCATCGCAGATACGCGTACACCTTCGGCGCTCATTTGAGACTCTCCAGAGAATCAATAATTGATAATAAAATTAAATAAAACCGCAACATTGTGCAAGTTCTTATACATACTAGCACACGTTACGGTTATATTCAATGTTTTATTTAATTTATATTGTATACAAGGTATTTATTAATACTCCTTAGCTGAGCCCTTAACCTTAGCATTTTCAAGAAGCATTGCTGATACCTTCTCATATGAAAGTTCCAGTTCTGCATAGCTTCTAACATCTCTGCCAACCTGAGCTTCTATAGCTTCTTCATCATAGCCTGATGCTTCAAGGCCCTGAATAGTCTTGTCGATGTCTTCATCGCTGTTCTCGAAGCCTTCCTTCTGTGCAAGCCATACAATAAGCATTTCCTGCTTGATTCTCTGCTTGCTGCTGTCTTCGTTTACTGTCGCGAAATCCTCTTCACTACCATAACCGAACTGCTGGAGCATTTCTTCTCTTGTCATGCCATACTGTTCAGCTGAAGAATCAACCTGCTCGCTGTTGAACTTGATGTACGCATCCAGTTCCTTCTGAGGGTATTCCTTAACTTCAGTCTTGTCCATAACAGCTCTCCATAATGCAGCCTTCTGCTCTTCAATAGCAGTCTGCTCCTTACGGATGTTTATTTCGTTGCCCTTAGTCTTCTCATATTTCTCAACAGAGCCAAGATCATTCTTCTTAACGTATTCTTCTTCTGAAATTGCTTCAGGTCTTGTTGCTGAATTGATAGTTACTTCGAATACAGCTGGCTTACCAGCAAGGTCAGTTGCGCCGTAGTTCTCAGGAAATGTTACGTCGATATCAACCTTCTCGCCAACCTTCTTACCAATGAGACCATCTTCGAATCCATCGATAAATGTCTTGCTACCAAGCTCCAGGTCGAAGCCTTCATCTGTACCACCATCAAAAGCCTTACCGTTCATCTTACCAACATAATCGATATTAGCAGTGTCGCCCTTCTTAAGAGTATCGCCCTTCTTAAGGTCCTTGGCTTCCTTAGCAGCGTCCAGATCCTTCTGAACAGCAGCATCGATTTCTTCCTGTGACACATTAACTACATATGGCTGAACTTCGATACCCTTGTATTCACCTACAGTAATGTAGTCATCTAAATTGTAATCTGAATATGACATTGTCTGAGCGCTTGTGCTGCCGCATCCAGCCATTGCTAAAGCAAGGGCCAGAGCAAGTGCCAGAGCTAAAACATTTCTTCTCATGTTATCTCCCCGTAAATAGATTATTAGCCTTCAATTGCCTTGATGAGGATTTCAAGTCCTGCATCGATATCTTCATATGAGATATTAAGAGGTGGAAGCAGTCTAATCTTATCCTTAGCAGTCAGTGACATAAGACCGTTCTCAAGAGCAGCCTTAACAACATCGCCAGCTACCATTCCTTCTTCAATCTCGATACCCATCATGAGCCCCATGCCTGAAACGCTCTTAACCTTAGGGCATTCCATAAGCTTAGCCTTGATATATTCACCCTTCTTAGTAACTTCTGCTAAGAATTCGTCATCCAGTACGCTAAGAACGTAAGCTGCACCTGCAGCAGCTACTGGGTTACCACCGTAAGTTGTACCATGGTCACCAGGCTGCAGAACGTTGCAAGTCTTAGGTCCGAAAAGAGCTCCGCCGATAGGCAGGCCGCCACCGATACCCTTTGCGAAAGATACGATGTCAGGCTGAATGCCGAAGGCTTCATATGCGAAGAACTTACCAGTTCTTCCGATACCAGTCTGTACTTCATCTGCGATGAAGAGAATGTCGTTCTCTGCGCAAATATCAGCTACTGCCTTAACGAAATCTGCATCCAGGTTAAGAACGCCGCCTTCGCCCTGTACCATTTCCATCATGATTGCGCATACGTCATCGTCAACCAGTGACTCCAGTGTTTCCAGGTCGTTTGCTGGGCAGTACTTGAAACCATCAAGGAAAGGAGTGAAGTACTTGTGATACTTGTCCTGACCTGTTGCTGTGATAGTTGCAATTGTTCTGCCGTGGAATGAGTTAACCAGTGAGATGATCTTGTTGCAGTTTTCACCCTTAGTAGTTGTGCCGTACTTACGAGCAGTCTTAATTGAAGCTTCGTTAGCTTCTGCGCCTGAGTTGCCGAAGAAAACCTTGCTCATGCCAGTTCTCTTAGTGAGAGCATCAGCAACCTTAACCTGTGGTTCTGAATAAAACAGGTTTGAGCAGTGCTGCAGCTTCATCAGCTGTTCAGTTACAGCCTTAACCCATCCATCATTGCAGTAACCCAGGCAGTTTACACCGATTCCTGATGTGAAATCGATATATTCCTTACCATCAACTGAAACACATCTTGAGCCCTTGCCGTGGTCGATAGCCAGGTCATAACGTCCATATGTTCCAACAATTTTCTCTTTATCTAAGTTTTGGATCTGAATCTTGTCCATAGTCAAATGCCTCCTCTTCGTCTGTCTCAATTAATGTGCCGATACCCTTGTTAGTGAAAATTTCAAGAAGTAAGCTGTGCGGAATTCTACCATCCATGATATGAATTCTTGAAACGCCATTCTCGATTGCCTTGATGCAGTTCATTACCTTAGGGAGCATGCCGCCTGAAATAATGCCGTCATCGATGAGCTTGAGAGCTTCACTGCACTTAAGTTCTGAAATTACTGATTCTGGGTCTTCAGGGTTAAGTCTAACGCCTTCAACGTCTGAAAGATATACCAGTTTCTCAGCTTCCAGTGCCTCTGCAATAGCGCTAGCCGCTTCATCAGCGTTGATGTTATATGTATTACCTTCATCGTCCATTCCAACTGGGAATACGATTGGTAAGAAGTCCTTCTTAATAAGGTCTCTGATGATCTTAGTGTCAACGTCAACGATATCGCCTACGAATCCGATATCCTTGCCACCTGGCATCTTCTTCTCAACCTTGAACATGCCGCCGTCCTTGCCGCTGATACCAGCAGCTCTAACGCCCAGCATCTGAACGTTTGTAACCAGATCCTTGTTTACCTTGCCAAGTACCATCTCAGCCAGTTCCATTGTAGCTTCGTCAGTCTTACGGAAACCATCGATGAACTCAGTCTCCATGCCAACCTTGTTAATCCACTTGCTGATTTCCTTGCCGCCGCCGTGAACGATAACAGGCTTGAAACCTACCAGTTTCAGAAGAACAACGTCCTCGATAACGCTCTTCTTAAGTTCTTCGTCGATCATAGCGCTGCCGCCGTATTTAACAACGATAACTCTTCTGTTAAAACGTCTGATATATGGGAGGGCTTCAATAAGAACTTCCGCCTTCTTCATATTTTCCTGCATATCTCTGTCTTTAAAAATCATTCTTAACTCCTATAATCTCCATTGATTCTTACATAATCATAAGTCAGG
>JAGHTQ010000020.1 GCA_018065295.1 Candidatus Colimonas fimequi
GCTGAGGACCTGGGCTGGAACGAATACCTGGTAACAGGAATAAACATGGGATTAAATATTACAACAGAGTATCTGTATGATAGATTTTTCGTATTCGGCAACTCTATTGATACTAATAAGGCAGCCATGAAGGCGAAGGAGAAGGACAATGAAGCATAAAAGTGGAATCAGCAGATGGGACAAGCCTGAAGAAATTAATGCACAGCTGAAGAAATTGACTAGCCAGCCTATATGGGAAGTAGACGACGAATATTATGAGGGCGAGATCCTCAAGTACTACGATGATTTTTGCAAAAAGTCAAAGGCTGTATACGAAGAATCCAAGGAATATATTCCTGGCGGCGTGCAGCATAACTTAGCTTTTAACAAGCCATTCCCAATGTGCATGGTCAAGGCGGACGGTGCATATCTTTATGATAAGGATGGCAATAAATATATAGACTTCCTCCAGGCAGGAGGTCCAACAATTCTGGGAAATAACTACCCGGTAATCCGTGAGAGAGTAATCGAACTGCTCAATGAATGCGGTCCTGTTACTGGCCTTCTTCACGAAGGCGAAATGCTCATCGCTAAGGAAATCAACAAGCACATGCCTAACGTTGAGATGTTCAGAATGCTGGGTTCAGGTACTGAATCAGTTATGGCTTCTCTTCGTATTGCTAGAATCGCTACTGGTCACAAGAGAATCATCAAGATCGGCGGAGCATATCACGGCTGGTCAGACCAGATGGTATATGGACTTAAGATTCCTGGAAGCCGCGGACTTCTGGAATCACACGGTATTCCAAGCGGCGCATATAGAACAACTGACGAAGTAAGACCTAACGATCTTGAAATGCTGGAGAGAATGCTTAAGTTAAACAAGCTGAGAGGCGGTACAGCTGCTGTAATCGTTGAGCCTGTTGGCCCAGAGAGCGGCACTCGTCCAGTTGGTCGTGAGTATAATAAGGGCGTGAGAAACCTTTGCGATAAATACGGAGCACTGATGATCTTCGATGAAGTAGTTACAGGTTTCAGAGTAGGTCTCGGTGGAGCACAGGAGTACTTCGACGTAGTTCCTGACCTTACTATTTTTGGTAAAATCGTTGCTGGCGGATATCCATCAGCTGGCGGCGTTGGCGGTAAGAGAGAATACTGCGAACTGATGGCTGCAGGCCTGGCAACTGGCAAGCACAGAGCATATGTTGGCGGTACTCTGGCGGCAAATCCACTGTCATGTATCGCGGGCTATACTGCAATTCAGGAAATCGCAAGAACTGGAGCATGCGAGATCGCAGGTGCAATGGGCGACCGTATTACAGACGGCCTCAAGCTGCTCATCGATAAGTACGGCCTGCCGTTCGTAGCATATAACCAGGGATCAATCGTTCACCTGGAATGCACTGGTGCAATGAGCTTCGACTTCTCATCAATGAACTTCTTCAAGTCAGCGATCGGACTTCTGAAGCACAAAGACATGATGTACGTTCGCAAAGATTCCATGGAGCGTATGGGTGCAGCATACATGGCAAACGGTATCGTAACTCTGGCAGGAAGCCGTCTTTATACTTCAATGGCTGACACACCGGAAATTATCGACGAAGCTCTCGAACGTTTCGAAGAAGTATTCAAGCACGTTAAGAAAACTGACAAAGGACTAGTTAAGTAATGGACAATAAATTAATCTGCAGAGGATATCAGCTTGGCTCAGCTTCGCTGCTGAGAGTAAAGCCTATTGAGAAACAGGATACTCTTGTTGGGGCTGGTTGTGTTAGCATGGTGGGACCAGCAATTGAGGCCCGTGGCCTTAGCAAGGTGCTGATTATAACAACAGCGGGCACTGTTAAACGCGGCATGCTGGATAATCTCATCGAAGGTTTAACCCAGGCTGGAATCTCACACGTAATTTACGACGGTGTTGTTCCAGATCCTGATATCGAATGCGTTGAAGGCGCGGTAACTGCGTATCGCGAAGGCCAGTGCGATGGCATCATCGCTGTTGGCGGTGGTTCTGCTATGGACTGTGCCAAGGTATGCGGCGCTAGAGTAGTGCGTCCTCGCATGAAGATTTCCCGCATGGCAGGACTTCTCAAAGTACGTCGCAAACTGCCATATTTCGTAGCAATACCAACAACAGCAGGTACTGGTTCAGAGATTACTGCAGCTGCAGTAATTACTGATCGAAGCCAGGAGCCAGCTCGCAAATTCACAGTCATGGATTTCACTCTGGTGCCAGACATGGCTGTCCTCGACCCTGATTTAACAATGAATCTGCCAATATCAATTACAGCTGAGACTGGAATGGATGCGTTCACTCACGCTATCGAGGCATACACTAACCGTTATTCTTCCAAGAAGATGAACAAGTACGCTCTTGAGGCCCTTCAGCTGATTAACGAAAATCTGGTGGATGTTGTTAAGTGGGATGAAGGCACTGACCAAGTGGTTGAAGTAGCCGGCGAAGAAGAAACTCATCGCGCTCTCGAGATGGCTAGAGAAAACCTGCTCATGGGATCATACTGTGCGGGCATTGCATTCACTAATGCTTACGTTGGATATGTACACGCTATTGCTCACGCAGTAGGTGCACTTTATCATATCCCTCATGGCAGAGCTTGCGCGATTATTCTGCCATATGTTCTCGAAGCTTATGGCAAAGCTATCGACGTTCCAATGGCTCGCATTTCTGAAACTCTTCGCATTAAAGTGTGGGGCTCAGATAGCGCTAAGCGTGATGCTGTTATCGACCATATTCGCAAAATGAACAGCCAGCTTGGTATTCCGGATAAGATTTCGCAACTTACTGATGCAGACGTGGATTTAATCGCTGCTCGCGCAGCAAAAGAGGCCAATCCAGGCTATCCTGTACCAGTGATTTTCACTAGAGGACAGATTGCTGAGATTGTGAGACGGATGATTTAGGAACATAACCACTTGGGATGCAGGGACTTAATAATAACCTTGCAAGCCAAGTGGTTTTTTGTTATATTATACTAGCGTTTAGAAATAAACGGCCCAACCCTATATGTCTCATCAGTAGTGGACGACTGGTGAGATTACGCAGAAGAATTGCAAACCAGCTAAAGCTGGGCAATTCTAGCGTTTAACCTGCGCGCCAAATCAAAGATTTGGGCAGGTCATAAGGAGGATTGACCGAGTGGCTAAGGAGCTCGCCTGGAAAGCGAGTAAGGTGTAACAGCCCCGCGGGTTCGAGTCCCGTGTCCTCCGCCATAACTGAGCAGCTATATCAGCTGCTCTTTTTTGTATCTTTAAAAACCAGAGTGATAGTTAACACTCTGGCTATATTCTTCTACTGATTTTCGAAGTGTTCTCCAACATCCTTAAGAAGGTCCATAATAGGAAGATGCTGAGGACAAACCTCTTCACACTGTCCACACTCTATACATGCTGATGCCTTTCCAAACTGCTTTGTAAGGAAATAGTAATTTGTATAGTTTATAGTCCAGCCCTTTTCATCAAGATTCTCTCTCATATCCTCGTTATACAGCGAGAAGTACTGAGGTATTGCAATCTTCTTCGGACAGCCTTCTGTACAGTAGCTGCATCCAGTACATGGAACTGCTGTCTGGGCATTTATTATTTCTGCAACTTTGAAGCAAGCCTTCTTTTCTTCCTCAGTAAGAGGCTTGAAATCTGACATGAAGCTTAAATTATCTTCCATCTGCTCGATATTGCTC
>JAGHTQ010000124.1 GCA_018065295.1 Candidatus Colimonas fimequi
GAGGTAATGATCACGGGCTTTAAGGACATGCTTGACCTAGTAATTCTACTAGTATTTGGCTACATGATTGGTGGCGTTATGGAAGAAATGGGATTTGCTCAGTTCATCACAGGTGTTGCTGGACACGTTACAATCCCTGCTCTATTCCCTGCTATCATCTTCATTCTGTTCTGCTGCACAGAGTATCTATGCACACTTAACTGGACACTATTCATCATCGCTATGCCAATTCTGTATCAGGTTGCACCAGCAATCGGCGCAAATCTACAGCTTACAATTGCAGCTATGATTTCTGCAGGTCTATTCGGTTCCAACACATGCCCATTCTCAGATGGCGGAATCGTAGTATCAAAGGGCTTCCGTATGAATCTATATGACCACGGATTCTCCTCAATGCCTTACTTCATCATAACTGCAGTCCTAAGTGCAATTGCATATGTAATCGCAGGATTTGCATTAGCATAATATCAAGGAGATTAGCCATGAGTATTCTGTTAAAAACAGACCTCCTATACACGGGACTTCACGACAACCCAATAGAAGGTTTCGTGAGAATAGATGGTAATAAGATTACCAAAGTCGGTCCTATCGACGAGATAACTGACTACACCACAGATGCAGAAGTCTACGATATGTATGGCAAGGTCGTGACACCAGGATTTGTAGACAACCATGTTTTTTTCACAGGGTATATGTGGGAG
The DNA here is from genome assembly GCA_018065295.1 of Candidatus Colimonas fimequi. Lineage (GTDB taxonomy): Bacteria > Bacillota > Clostridia > Peptostreptococcales > Anaerovoracaceae > Lentihominibacter > Lentihominibacter fimequi. The sequence continues at coordinate 702 of JAGHTQ010000124.1, forward strand.
AGAATTGGATTTAATGCATCTGAAGCAACTACAACAGAAGAACTAATCGCACTCATTAAGGCAGAAGGAAACAGCCTGCATATCAGCAGGCCAATCCTCGGCCATGGGCTTAACAGCGATTATGATTTCGACATTGATGCCCTTGAGGAGGCATATCCAGTAAGGCCAGTAATGGTGTTCAACGAAGGACGAACTTACTGCTACATGAACCAGGCGGCAAAGGACCAGTATGGCTTCACAGAGGATGAATGCTGGGCCGAGATGTGCTGGAGATTATTCAAGGAACTGCTCTCTGACAAGGAGTTCGCAAGATCACAATATGAGAATTTCCAGAATCTACTTGCTGCACAGGGCATCACCTCCATTAAAGAAATTGGTTTCGACCATTACGACGGTTTCACTGATGTACTCAAGGATTTTGAAGACAGCGGTGAACTTAAGCACCGAATCAATCTCGTATCACAGCCAGTAAGAGCAGGTGCGGATTTTGCCTATGGCGAATACGCGAGAGACTTCTTCTCTAGCGATCAGATTAAATACATGGGCTTCAACATCATGATAGATGGCGATATTGAGTCAGGTGGCGGACATCTCATAGATGGCTATTCAGAGGCGTCCGGTTATGACAACGAAATGGACATTGATTATGAAGGAATTCGTGAGACTGTACTTGAAGCAGACAAGAAAGGATTTAGAGTTGCACTCCACGCCGAAGGTGATGCTGCAGTAAGGAAATGCATTGACATCATCGAAGAATGCCGCACTGTCAATGGTGCTCGCGACGCGAGTCATGCCATCGTTGATATGGAGATGATTCATCCAGATGACAGAGCAAGACTTGCCGAACTTAACATCTCATGCATGCAGTACATACAGATTATGAACTGCTATGGCAAGCGTGAGAACTACTGGGATGAGAGACTACTCTCACCTGCGCAGAGAGAAGAAATCTGGGCATACAAGTCACTCCTAGAATCAGGCTCACGTCTATGCTTCGGAACTGACCTTCCACTGGATGTTCCAGACATTCCATTGTCTATCAGATTCGGATGCAAGAGGGCTTTCCCTGAGGACTCCATTGAATGTGGATATCATATGGAAGAAGCTCTTACACCAGCACAGATACTGACCTGCTGGACTAAGAACGGTCAGTTCGCGAATTTTGCCGAAGATACTCTCGGAACGATCGAAGAAGGCAAACTCGCAGATATCGCAGTAATCGACACCAACATATTCTCATGCAGCGACGAAGCTCTAGCTGATGCGGCTGTCTGCATGACTATATATAACGGAAATATTGTATTTGAAAAGGAGAATTAATATGGCATACAAGAATTACGATAGAGAGAACTACCTGGCAGCTTTTGCAGAAATCATGGACCTCAAGCCAACAGTTGAGAAGTATATGGACGAAATCTTCGCTAATGGCGTTGAGAGCCTTATCCTCGCAGGCGTTGGCGGCACAATGGCAATCATGATGCCTTATGAATGCTTTGCTAAGAAGAGAACTACTTTCCCTGTATACCTAGAGAGTGCTGCAGAGCTTCCTCTAGGAACTAACAAGGCTTTTGGCGAGAAATCACTTGTAGTTCTATACAGTGATTCTGGCACAACAAAGGAGACTGTTGCTCTTGCTAAGTACTGCAAGGAGAATAACATTCCTACTATCGGAGTAAGCTGCAACCCAGACACTCCTCTACTAGAGAATCTGAAGTACCCAATCTACTCACACGGTGCTGATTACTACTCATGTGATGGAGACTTCATGAGACTATCTCTAATCGTAGGCTGCTTCCTGAATAGAGTTGGAGACTTTGACGATTATGAAGAATTCTGTGAGAATCTAGCTAAGATGCCTAGAGTAATGGCTGACACTAAGGAAGCTGTTGAAGAAGATGCAAAGGCATATGCATACTCAATCAAGGACGAATCTTATCACATGCTAGTTGGCTCAGGCAACCTATGGGGTTCAACATATTGCTTCGCAATGTGCTACCTAGAAGAAATGCAGTGGATTCACACTAAGTCAATCACATGTCCTGAGTTCTTCCATGGAACACTTGAACTTCTTGAAGAAGACACAAGCATCATGATCTTCAAGGGCGAGGACGAGACAAGACCTCTAGCAGACCGTGTTGAGAACTTCGCTAAGAAGATCTCTAAGAAGGTTAAGGTTGTTGACACTAAGGAGTTTGCAGCAGAAGGTATCGCAGACAAGTATCGTAGCGACTTCGCTCCATTCCTTCTTGAAGCATGGCTAGGAAGAATGATAGCACATCTCGAAGATGCAACTGGTCATTCACTAGACATCAGAAGATACTACAAGGTAATGGAATACTAATTAGCTACATCTATAGGGGTCGCGGGGGATTCTGCGACCCTTTGCACCTTTTTTTGACAGGAGGAAATTATGAAAGTTGCAGCTATTGGAGACAACTGTATTGATATGTACTCCAACCTAGATCGCTATTACTGCACGGGTAATGCAGTTGATTTCGGTGTTCACATGCAGAGACTCGGCATAGATACATCCCTTATTAGCGTAACAGGTTCGGACAAATATGGTACAGAAATGCGCGCTGAAATGGAGGCCGAAGGACTAGACCTCTCCCATTTCCGCACTGAAGAAGGGGTTACAGCCATTTCATATATGGAACTCATCGATATGGAGCGAACATATGGCGATTACATCGAAGGCGTTATGGAGAACGTTCAGTTCACACAAGACGATATCGAGTTCGCCAAGACACACGATCTGATCCACACTGCATTCTGGGGCAATGCTGATAAGCATCTACCGGAGTTTAAGGCCGCTGGTGTAGACGTTGTCTTTGACTACGCAACTGAAAAGGACGACCCACTAGTTGAGCAGACAATCCCTTATGTAGCCTATGCGTTCTTCTCATTTGAAGAAGATAACGAAGAGACTCGAGCATTCCTCAAGGATATCGTAAGCAAAGGGCCTAAGATTGCCGTTGCAACATTTGGTGAGAAGGGCTCACTTGCATGGGACGGAAGCGAATTTCACACATGTGGCATATATGAGTCAAATCTCGTCAACACGATTGGCGCAGGAGATTCATATCTTGCGGGCTTCATGAACGGAATCCTTAAGGGCTGGACAATAGAAGAATCCATGGATCAAGGTGCGAGAGTTGCAGCTGAAGTTGTATCAACATTCGGTCCTTGGACAGAAAGAGTGTAATTATGGCCAAAAGAATAACTATCGATATGCATACTCACCCGGCCTTCTCGGAGACTATCTGTCTCACGCCGGAACAGGAGAAATTCGCACAGGATATGTACGGCCTGTACAAGACAGAGGTATCCTCTGACGAAATGCAGCTAATTTACATGGATGTTGCGGGAATTGACAAGGCAGCACTGCTGCCACTAGATCTTACTAGCACTGCAGGTGGCTGTCTGGCTAGTAACGAGGATGTCTTGACACTTGTGAACAAACATCCTGATAGATTCATCGGATTCGCAAGCATTGATCCGCACGACCCTGCTGCTCTTGAGAAGCTGGAGCAGGCCTTTGCAGAATACAAATTATCAGGACTTAAGCTCCATCCTTCCAAGCAGCGCTTCTATCCAACAGAAGACTGCATGGAGGATATATACGCAATGTGCGAGAAGTACAACAAGCCAATAACTTTCCATGCAGGAATGTCTGTAGAGCCAGATACTCTATCTAAGTATGCTAAGCCAGAGAATTTCGAGGAAGTAGCATATTACCACAGAAATCTAAGGTTCTGCCTGGCGCATTTTGGCTGGCCTTGGACTCAAGAGACCTGTATGCTTCTTCTCAAATATCAGAACGTGTACGCTGACACTGCCCTTCTATATTTTGATTCTGCACCAGAGTTCTATGAGCAGGTATTTACTATAGATATGGGTAAGAAGTGGATTGACAGAAGCTTCAGACATCAGATTATGTTCGGCTCTGATGACCCTCGCCTGGAAATGATCAGAATGAAGCGCGCCATTGAGAACATGGACATGAGACAGGAAACCATTGACCTCATCATGGGAGGCAATGCTCTCGAATTCCTGGGAATGGAGGGTTAAGCATGGTTAAGCACGAAAGCATCGAGATGATTACAAGAGCATACAACGCAATGATCAAGATTACTGACAAGGTCAGAGACGCTGTCAGTAACAGTGGAATCAGCAATGGCGTTGTATACGTAATCACTGCTCATACTACAACAGGAATTACAGTTAACGAGGGACTTGAATGCCTAGAGAGTGATATCCAGGTGATGCTGGACAAGATGGTTCCAGAAGATGGGGACTACTCTCACGCTAGATTCCTTCACAGCTATGGCGCTATGGCAGGTAACCCTACAGGGCACCTTAAGTCACACCTTACGGGTAACAATGTAGTATTTCCAATAATTGATGGCAAGATGAAGCTAGGAAACGCGCAGGACATATATCTGTGCGAGTTCGATGGACCTCAGGAGAGAGAAATCATGATTACCATGATTGGAGAGTAGGAGAATAATAATGTCATTACAATATAGAATCAGCATCAACAACTTCACATACAGAAGGTACTCATTTGAGTACTTCCTGCAGTCCGCGAAGAGACTTGGCATAGGCAAGATAGAATTGTCTGGTTGCCATCCTCATTTTACACAGTATGAGGCAGAATGCTTCGACACGGCTGCTCTTGCATCAAGAATAGAAGCTGCAGGCTTAACAGTATCTGTAGTTGACCCTGAGCAGAACTTCCTGCCAATCAACATTGCAAGCAGCCAGGAATACCTGTGGGAGCAGAGCGTAGAGACACTTGAATGGTATGTGCGTAATACTCCTGCTTTTGGCTGCGATAAAATAATCATCTACCCTGGCAAGGGTGCGATGGATCAGGCATTCGATGAAGCAAGAGACAACGCCGTATGTGCACTTAAGAGACTATGCCGTGTTGCCGCTGAATGCGGCGTCAAGGTTCTGCTTCAGAATGTATCTGCTTGCATATCAAACCTGACAACAACACTAGAAGACTTCTCAACAATGTACGACATGGTTGACGATGAGAATCTGTATGTCAGCATCAACACATGCCCTCTGCTTGCTGCCGGTGAGACTCTCGCGCAGTACTTCAATGCTTTTGGCAGCAGAATCCTCAATATTCAACTTGCAGACAGCTGTGAGGATGACGAACAGATGGGCATTGGAGAAGGCGATCAGGACTTCAAGCAACATCTCCTAGACCTTCGCAATCATGGCTATACCGGTGACATCGCACTTGAGATTACCGAAGAGGAATACGCCGATGATGCCGAGAACTATTATCGCGATTCAATTGATGCTATCCTGAGCATCGCAAAGGAGGTGTAGACATGAGACAGATTACATTTGATCAATTTGGCGTAATGAGCGTTGGATATCAGCAGTACAGTCTTGAATACTGCTTTGACTCCATTGCCAATAGCGGCCTCAAATACGTTGACTTCTGGGGAGGCGCAGGCCACTACTGTGCATTTGATACACCAATTGGCAAGAGGCAGAAGAGAGTTCAGGACATCCGCAAGATGCTAGACGACAGAAATCTCAAGATGTCCGTATTCACAGCTGAACAGCTATGTCTCTATCCTATCAACGTTGCTTCCTCCAACCCATATGTTAGGAAGAATAGTCTTGATATCGTCAAGAGCTACATCGAGGATACTAAGGAATTCGGCGCGAAGTACTATTTCGCACAGATGGGCTACAGCCTATTCGACGAGGATGAAGAAGCCGGTTTCAAGAGAGCCGTTGAGGCTCTGCAGGAAATGACTGAATATGCAGAGTCAATCGGAGTCAAGATGGTTATGGAGCAGCTTCAGAGATATGAGTCCAACCTCTGCTATGATAGAGCTACACTCAAGGCTCTTATAGACGCTGTTAACTCACCTTACCTAACAGCTTGCGTAGACTGCGTTGCAGCAGCTGCTGGCGGCGAGACTGTTGAAGACTACTACAATGCTTTTGACGAGATTAATCATGTGCATCTCGCAGATGGTTTCCCAACAGGACACCTGGTACCTGGAGACGGAACCAACCCGCTGAATTCATATATTGAGTCACTTCAGAATCATGACTTCAGTGGTTCAATAACACTAGAGATTAACAACCAGATATATTTCGATGATCCAGATAAGGCTACTAAGAGAGCCGTTGAATGGCTTAGAAAGAATCCACTTATTGGCTAGATCATCACACACGAACAGTATATTGACATCAATATATAGATACTAGGAGTAGCTTGAATGAAGAAGACAATGGAAGAGTACATCAATGAGACATCAGCTGTAATGCTGCATAATATTGAGAATCGAGATGAGCTTATTAAGCCAATAATAAGCAGGCTCTGTTCTAATCCGTCCATTACGACTCTATCCATTGTCGCATCAGGCTCGTCGTATAATGCGGCACTATCTGCACTTGCTTTTATGCGAGCTCATTTGCCTTGGCAGATTGAACTAATAACTCCATTTGAGTTCACTTATTATGGTGGTACCTGCAGGAATAGAGAGTACCTCTTCATTTCCCAGAGCGGAAATAGCACTAATACACTCGAGGCAGTACGCTCCGCAAATGACAGAGGAATTCACACTACACTTCTTACAGGCAACGCCGATTCTTCGATTGCGCAGGCTGCAGACGATACAATCCTCTACGGTGTAGGCGAGGAATCAGTTGGATACGTAACGAAAGGCGTGAGCACACTTACTCTCTTCCTTATGCTGCTGGCCCTTGAATACCCTCAGACTTCGAAATCCGGTAGTATTGGCCGAGGCACCTGCAGCAGAATACTGGAGCAGCTCACTAGCGCAGCGATCAACCATCAGAACATGTATAAATGGGCGCAGTACTTCTGCGAGAGCAATCGCAACGCTCTGCTTAACATGAAGCACATCCTCATAATCAGCTGCGGCTGCAATATGGGAACCGCTCGAGAAGGCGCCCTCAAGATTTCAGAGATGACTCACGTCCAGACATCAGTGTATGAGATCGAAGAATTCCTGCACGGACCTGACCTGCAGCTCACTCCAGAGTATACACTCTTCTTCATAGAAGGCGGAGATTCTGCTGGAAGGAGGGTTAGAGAAGTGTATGAAGCTATTAGGGTAATTACTCCTCATGCATTCCTAATCACGCCTGATGCCGAGCTGCTATCGATGCAGTTAACTAATCAGTGCGCATCAGCACTTGTGCAGGATAAGGCTGAGATTCATTTGACTAAAGCAATCTATTCGCCGCTATATCTTACAGCGGCATTTCAATATATCGCATACTGGGTAGCTAAGGAGCTGAATATAACAGGCGAGCACCCTCTGTATGCCAGATTTGAGGAGATAATTCAGTGCAAGACAGACCTCTACACTGAGGATTCTCCATTCTAGAGAGAAGGTTGATATTATCAGAGACTTCTATATTAAGACATTTCGAATGCTCCTTCCAATTGTCGGACAGAGCCTTATTGGAATAGGTATGGGCGTAGTAGACGTCTTTATGCTAGGACGAGTAGGCGAAATTGCATTGGCAGGCGCGTCAATTGGAAATCAGTTCTACTATATATTCAATCTCTTTTCATTCGGTCTAATATCCGGCGCCACCGTAATGACTGCTCAATACTGGGGCGTCCAGGATATTGTTCGAATCGAGAGAACACTCGCAATGATTCTCAAGATTGTCGTAATCATATCATTGTTATTCACCATTGCAGCGATGTTCGCACCAGAAATTATCATGCGAATCTTCACCAACGAAACCGCTGTAATTGCTGAAGGAACCAAGTACCTTAGAATCATATCATTCTCGTTCGTTGTGATGGGATGTGCTCAGACATACATATTCATCATGCGTTCAATCGAGCGAGTTAAGGCCGGCATGATAATATATGCCGTTATATTCGCAGCCAACATCGTATTCAACAGCATATTAATATTCGGTCCCCCTCAGATGGGTATCCGTGGCGCAGCGCTTGGCACACTTATGGCTCGTTCAATAGGATTCCTGCTCGCTGTACTATACGCACGAATCATCAAGCCCGAAGTTAAGGTGCGCTTCGAATATTTCCTGCATGTCGACAAGGATTTATTCACACTCTTCATCAAGCTAGGCCTCCCTGTTGTGCTTAACGAGTTATTCTGGGGAATCGCATTGTCAGCTCACGAAGTGATACTTGGGCATATGGGAAGCCCCGCAATTGCGGCTAATGCTGTTGCCAAGAACATACGCGACCTCATTATGGTATCAGCATACGGGCTCTCATCTGTCGCAGCCATCGAGGTCGGACAGACGCTAGGACGTGGCAACAAGCCCCTTGCCAGTAGGTACGCGAAGCGTTTTGTACTACTTGCAGGCTGCCTGGGTGCCATTGGCGGAATACTGCTCATGCTATGTACGGGCCCAATTCTACGCGTTATGGTACTATCGAGCGAGGCACAGATTAACCTCCGATATATGCTTCTCATAATGGGTATTCTTGCCTCACTACAATCCTTTGACGAGACAGCAACTGTCGGTATACTCCGTTCGGGCGGCGACACGCGCTTCAGTCTAATCCTTGATACAACAATGACGTGGGGCTTGTCAGTCACACTCGGTGCAATCGCCGCATTCGTTCTGCATCTCAGCGTACCAATGGTATTCCTTACACTGAATGCAGATGTATTAGTGAAGATTCCATTTGTACTACATCGAATCAAGACCGGCAAATGGATGAATACCATAACAGAAGAATAGACATTCAAAAAAAGAAGCCTGGATAATTCCAAGCTTCTAGATATTATTTAGTTGAATAGAATTTTTGATTCTTACTTTTTGGATGTTCAGGTATTGTCATTTGCAACTCATTTGATTCTATGAGAGGAT
>JAGHTQ010000097.1 GCA_018065295.1 Candidatus Colimonas fimequi
CATTGTCTCCAGCACCAGCAATAACCTTAACATCTTCACTGATGCCAAGTTCTGCTGCGATTTCTGGCTTAATTGTGCCAACTACTTCGTAGCTTTCATAAAGCTTAGGAAGCTGAGCTTCTGTTATACCACAGATATCCATCATTTCCTTTGACCAGCATCTGTTCTCTACATCCATAAGGAGCATACCTGATGCGTCTGATACGTCTGTGCAGAATGAACCTGACAGCATGTATGCCAGATAGTCCTTAGGAAGCATGATCTTGCAGATTTTATCAAAGAGTTCTGGTTCGTTCTTCTTCATCCAGAGAATCTTTGGCGCTGTGAAACCTGCGAACGCGATATTTGCAGTATATGAAGAAATCTTGTCCTTGCCAATAGTGTTATTCAGATATCCAACTTCTTCTTCGGATCTACCGTCATTCCAAAGGATTGCAGGTCTAATTACGTTATCGTTCTCATCCAGAGTTACGAGTCCGTGCATCTGACCACCGAAACTGATACCAGCTACCTGTGACTTATCGCAGTCAGCCATGAGTTCCTTCAGTCCATCAATACTCTGAGCATACCAGTCTTCTGGATTCTGTTCTGACCAGCCAGTATGTGGGAAATAAAGTGGATATTCTCTTGAAACAATCTTCTTAATGTCGCCGTCCTGATCCATGAGAAGGAGCTTAACAGCGGAAGTACCTAAATCGACACCAATGTATAACATGATTTCCTCCTATCCTAAAGAAATAAAAGGCGGCTAATCATATAGATTGGCCGCCAAGTTATTTTCAACTATTTCATCTTAATAACAGCCTTAACTAAATCTGTCTTGTTATTGAGAGCTTCTTCATAAGCGTTCTGGATATCGTCCAGTTCGAATTCGTGAGTTACAATACCCTTCACATCAATAGCACCGCTTGCGATTGCTGCGATTGCCTTAGGATAGATATTTCTGTAACGGAATACTGAAGTGATAGTTGCTTCCTTATCCATAATCTGTGCGAAGTTGTAGTTGATTTCTTCCTGAGCAGCGATACCTACTAAGCAAATTGTACCACCCTTGCATACGAGATGAGGAGTCTGTGCAATTGTAATAGGATGTCCAGCGCATTCTAATACCTTGTCTACGCCACGGCCATTTGTAATCTTAGCTACTTCTTCTACAGTATCCATAGTCTTAACATCGATTACGTAATCTGCGCCAAGTTCCTTAGCCTTAGCCAGCTTAGCGTCTACAGCGTCAGCAACGATGATTGTGCCAGCACCATGAGCCTTGCATGAAAGCAGAGTTACAAGACCAATACATCCTGCGCCAAGAATTACAACAGTATCGCCTACCTGTACGTTTGCCTGGTTAGCAGCGTGGAAACCTACTGAAAGTGGTTCTACCAGTGCGCCTTCCATATTTGAAACGTTGTCAGGAAGCTTGAAGCACATGTTTTCTGGGAATGTAATGAACTGCTCATTACAACCAGGTACTGGAGGAGTTGCGAGGAATACTACGTCTGGGCATAAGTTGTACTTACCGCCCTTGCAGAATTCACAAGTTCCACAAGTGATACCAGGTTCCAGTGCTACTCTGTCGCCAGCCTTAAGTGATGTAACTTCATCGCCTACTGCTACTACAGTACCAGCACATTCGTGACCTAACATGTACTGTTCTTCTAAGTCCACTAAATATGATCCGCATCTTCCTGAGTGGAAGTAGTGTACATCTGATCCACAGATTCCAACATATTCAAGTTCAACTAATACATTCTTTCCACTTACTTCTGGAATATCGATCTCATTGATTACCATCTTGTCGAGACCATCCATGAAAGCAGCCTTCTGTTTTGCCATATCTGCCTCTCTTTCTAATAAATAGTCCTTGTGTAAACACAAGGACTATTTAAAAATTCACTTAAACAAAGTTCAGCTTACAGCTGTCCGTTTGCCTTGTACATTTCGATGTATTCAGCTACGTTGTCAGCATTGATTTCTGGAGCTGGTACGTTGTCGAGTACTTCTGTAACGTCCATTTCACCGTTCAGAACCTTTTCAGCATATTCCATGTTCATTGCAGCGATGTCTGATGCAGCCTGCAGTGCAGTGCAAGTCAGGAGACCTTCTTCGATCAGCTGGCAAGCCTGAGCAGTACCGTCAACGCCGTATGCCTTGAATGTAGTTGTGCCGTCAGCCTTAACGTATTCGTCATTGTTTCTGATAGCTTCGATTGCGCCAGCAGCCATGTTGTCGTTCATTGAGATGATAGCATCAATGTGAACGCCCTTCTGTACCCATGCTTCCATGAGAGTCATAGCTTCGTCGTTGTTCCAGTTTGCGAAGTCTTCACCAACGATGTTTACGTCAGGTCTTTCTGCGAAGAAGTAAGTTTCCCAACCTTCTCTTCTCTTATCAGCGTGGTAGTTACCTGAAGGTCCCTTCAGAACTACTACGTTAGCGCCTTCAGGAAGTTCCTGAGCAGCTCTCTTAGCGCCTACTGAAGCCTGTTCAACAGGGTCAGCATCGACAGTACCAGTACCAGCCATTACGTCGAGGCTGTCTGAACCGTCCAGGTCGCACTGATGAGTTGTAGGGTTAGTTGTGATTACAGGGATACCTGCGTCCAGTAACTTCTGAACGTATGGAGCCTGTGCTGAGTTGTTGTTTGACTGAACGATTACGAGATCGTAGCCCTTAGTGATGCAGTCTTCGAGAAGACCGTTTTCAGTGTTGTCATCGCCTTCACCTGATACGCAAGTAAGTTCGATGTCATCATAGTTAGCAGCCTGAGCCTTGATTTCGTCTGTCAGCCATGCTGCGAATGTGTCAGCTGATGCTCTTGCTACGAAGCAAACCTTGTATGCATCGCTGTCTGATGATTCTGTGCTGCTGCTACCGCAACCAGTTGACATAGCTACTACCATGATCAGGCCAATAACTACTGCCATGAGTCTCTTGAATTTCATTTGTCGTTCCTCCTTAAAATTCATAGATAATTATTTGAATTACACCAATGTAATTAGTGCCGTATTTATGGACGCCTATTATTCAGCCTTAGCTGCTGCGTCGTCCTTCTTCTCCTCGTCCTTCTTCTCGTCTACGAGGATAACCTTTGTTGTCTTCTTAGACTTACTTACTACGTCAAATGCTACAGCCAGTACGATGATAGCACCTTCGATTACCTGCTGGATGTATGAGTTTACACCGAGGAGGTTCATTACATTCTCAAGGAAGCCGATGATGAATGCACCACAGATAGTTCCTGGAATTGTACCGATACCACCAGTAAATGATGTACCACCTACGATAGCTGCTGTAAGACCTGTCATTTCATAACCGATAGCACCGTTTGGCAGACCAGCGTTGTTTCTTGCCATGAAGATACAAGCTGCGAAACCAATGAGGATACCATTGATGATGTATGAAGTGTAAATGCTCTTCTTTGAGTTGATACCTGATGCTTCAGCTGCACTTCTGCTGCCGCCGATAGCGTAGATACCACGACCATAACGAGTATGGTTGATGATGTAGTAAAGAATGATTGTAATCAGTACTACGATAATTACTGGAACAGGAATTGGACCAACCATGCCCTGACCAATGTTAACGTACTTGCCAAGCTGCAGGATGTTCTGGCCGCCTGTATAGTACAGAGCAACGCCTCGAGCCATCTGCATCATACCAAGTGTAGCGATAAATGCTGGTACGTTGAAGTTTGCAACGAATACAGCGTTAATAACGTTACAAATAACTGCAACAATGATTGCTGCAACTACAGCGATAAGAATTGAGCCAGTTGCCTTGAACACGTTTACAGAAACTACACCAGCCAGAGCCAGTACAGCACCTACAGACAGGTCAAGGAAACCACTAACGATCAGAATCATTTCACCGTAAGCAATAAGAATACCTACGCACAGCTGTCTAGCTACGTTCATCAGGTTTGATGCCTGAAGGAAGAATGGGCTGACAAAGCTGCAAATGATAAACAGAGCAACTAATACAATAAAGATACTGTATTTGTGCGCTAATTCATTTAATTTATTTTTATTCAGAGTTTCCATTTGTTATTATCCTCCTTAATCTACCAGAACACCAGTTGCATACTTCATGATTAATTCCTGTGAGAACTGGTCTCTTGTGATGCATCCGCCGATCTTACCCTGGTTCATGATATAAATTCTATCACACATACCAATCAGTTCAGGGAGTTCTGATGAAACCATTACTACAGCCTTATCGCCCTTAACGATTTCTGTCATCAGCTTGTAAATTTCGAACTTAGCACCAACGTCGATACCTCTTGTTGGTTCGTCAAGAATCATTACATCTGGTTCGCACAGCATCCATCTTGCAAGCAGTACCTTCTGCTGGTTACCACCTGAAAGCTTACCGATTTCTGTGTCGAGTGAAGGAGTCTTAACGTTCATCTTCTTGAACATCTCTGAAACTTCCTTCTTCTGCTTGTCATTATGAGCAAAGCCACCGTAAATATATCTGTCAAGAGCAGCAAGAATCGCATTCTCTGATACGCTTCTTACAGGAACGATACCATCGTCTCTTCTACTCTCTGAGAGCATAACCAGCTTATTCTTGATGCTGTCCTGAGGACTCTTAATCTTAACTTCCTTGCCGTCAATCTTAACTGTACCAGTTCTATGTGGATCAAGACCGAATACAGCTCTCATAACTTCAGTACGACCTGCACCTACCAGACCAGCGAAACCTACGATTTCGCCCTTTCTTGCGTGGAAGTTAATGTCTGCGAACATTCCATCCTGTGCGAAGTTCTCAACTTCCAGAGCCATTTCTCCGAGCGGAACATCTTCCTTAGGATAAACATTCTCCATCTTACGTCCTACCATTCTTGCGATAACTGTATCAATGTCCAGTTCTTCAGCTCTGTTTGATGAAACAACTTCGCCGTCTCTGAAGATTGTGATGTCATCTGCAATCTGGAATACTTCGTCCATCTTATGTGAGATGTAAACGATAGCTACGCCCTTATCTCTAAGTTCGTTAATCTTATCAAAGAGCTGCTTAACTTCTCTCTCTGTAATAGATGAAGTAGGCTCGTCCATGATAACGATCTGAGCGTTATTAGTAACTGCCTTGATGATTTCCAGCATCTGAATCTCTGATACTGTCAGAGTCTTCAGCTTCTGTGTTGGAGAATATGGCAGCTTCTCTTCTTCGAGGAACTTAATAGTATCTCTTCTAACCTTCTTCCAATCAACCTTGCCAAACTTATTTACTGGAAGTCTGCCAAGGAACAGGTTTTCTTCTACTGATAACTCTGGAACATAGTTAAGTTCCTGTGCAATCATTGAAATACCAAGTTCACGTGCCTGAATAGGATTCTTAATTTCTACAGGCTTTTCGTCGATATAAATCTGACCCTTGTCAGCCTTATAAAGACCCATGATAATTTTCATAAGTGTTGACTTACCGGCACCGTTTTCTCCGCAGAGTGCATGTACTGTGCCTTTTCTTACAGCAAAGTCTACATTGCTCAGAGCTTTAACGCCCGGGAAGGACTTCTCAACACCAGAAAGTCTGATTTTTATTTCGTCACTCATCTGGCCTAACCTCTCCTCTCTACCTATTGTTGTTTTTCATAATAGTTATGGTAACACTAAAATAACCTTATGTCAATTTTTTTACTAAAGAGAGTAAGGCAAATAAGAATATTTTTTTACTTTATCATTACATTTTGGCATCTTTTGGAATTTTGTTCATAACTTAAATAAAACATTTTACACAAGTCGGCCTATTGTGTATAATGAAATCAGCAAATTGTCAGATAGTTAAAGACGTTCATTGGTGATACAAATGATAAACAACAAGCCCAAGAGCCCAATATTTGGTGATATATACCGATATATATACAACAAGGGTTACACAACAAGAAAATCAATAGCGGCAGACCTGGGTCTCAGTTTCCCTACTGTTACCAACAACCTTCAGGAACTGATAGAAACCGGCTATGTCATTATCGACGGTACCCTCGAGTCAACCGGCGGCAGGAAGGCCTACACTTATAAATGTGCGCCAACATCCATGTTTGCAGTTGGCCTTGATATTACAAAGCACCATCTTAATGTAGTTCTCGTTAATACTTTGGGAGAACTGGTTGACGACGATCGATTCCGCATCAATTTCGAGGACACAGATGCTTACTACCAGTTTGCAGCAGAACAGATTGATACTCTGCTTGCTTCCAATGATATAGCCCACGATAAGATTCTCGGTGTAGGAATATCTCTACCGATTCTTCTCAAAGACGACCAGAAGACAGTAACCTATGCTAAGGTAGTAACCGTTGACGACACTACATATGATAGAATCGGCAAATTCATTCACTTTCCTTACCTGCTCTTTAACGATGCCAACTCAGCAGGTCTTGCAGAGTGGTGGAACCTGTCCAGCGAAAAGACTGCCGTTTATATCGCACTTAACCCAAGTATTGGCGGAGCCACCATCGACGGCAAACTTCTTCACACTGGCGACAACAACAGAGCATCCGAATTCGGCCATATCACAATCATACCTGGCGGCCGAAGATGCTACTGCGGCAAGAAGGGCTGCGTTGATGCTTATTGCTCCGAGACAGTTCTTTCTGGTTTCACAGACGGCAACATTCAGCAGTTTTTCCAGGACCTGCCCTATAACGTGGGATACCAGAACACATTTGATGATTACCTGGATCATCTGGCCCTTGCCGCAAACACTCTTAGAGTATGCTATGACTGCGACATTATCGTCGGCGGTAACGTAGGTGCGAACATGGGTGAAGAATATATCGAAGTCCTCAAGAATAAACTTATTGAACTGAATCCATTTGAAGATAACGCCGAATACATTAGAAGATGTCAGTACATTACATCCGCTTCTGCTGTAGGCGCATCACTCTACTACATCAAACAATTCATCGAGAATATGTAACACGTTAAAAAGCCCACCTGCATATGCAAGTGGGCTTTATTAAACGGTTTTATTTTATCCTCTTATCTGCTGGGCATCTGTTTCATATCCTGCGCCATATTCGTAATCATACATAATCTGCAGAATTGCATCCTGAACCAGAGCCTTAGGATCCATTGTCAGCTTGCCAGCGCGAACTTTGTTAAACTGAACAGGCATGTACTGATGCAGCATATTCATTGGAATCTTGTACTCTCTAAGGTTAGCAAATAGCATATCGATCTTATCTGTAACCTTCTTGTCTCCAATGTAGTAACGCGCACGATCTGAGAAGCTGTACTTACGTGCGATAGCAAGTTCCTGCTCGTTTCCGTGATAATGCTTCTGCCAGTTTCCTGGTGACTCCAGCATTACTTCTTCAAGAGTCTCGATAACGTTAGCACGCTTGTCTTCAGGAACAAGTTCCTTCTCCATCATGCTTAACGCGAATACTGCTTCTCTCATTACATAAGTAAGTGCAGGACCAACCTTAAGGATGCCGATACCATCAACAACCATGTCTCTCAGATTCTGTGGTCCCTGATAGTCAGTTGAGTGACCTTCCAGGATTACTTCTGGATAATCAGCAAGCTTATCAGTCAGTTCCTTAGCAGCTGCGCTATCATATAGGAAAATCTGATCGTCGCCGAATTCAACGCCAGGCTGAACTACTACTGCGATTACATCCTTCATTCCCTCTTCAACGCCTGCTTCTGCAAACATTCTTCTATATGTATTAACTGTATCTTCGAGAGCTTCTGGCTTAGTAACTGCCAGTGAGTCTTCTGCTTCCTGTGCTCCGCCAGGGATTGGAACTTCTGAGCCAATGATAAATACAGGTCTGATAGCATCAGGCTTCTCCTGAAGAAGATCCTCGTATGCTCTCATGCAAACCTTATATAATCTAGCTCCTCTGCGAGCAATTGTTTCTGTTGATAACAGGCCTTCAGGATCATCCGCAACTTTCATGCTTGTGTCCAGATGAATCTTAGTGAATCCAGCTCTTGTGTACTGATATACCAGTTCTTCTGAATTTGCCATAGCTTCTTCTTCAGGGAGATTCTGCCATGTGAGAGGGCCAAGATGGTCACCAGCTAAAATGATGTTCTCTTCTGGAACACCAATTTCTGTTGCCATGTCCAGAACCCACTTGTAATAATCAGCAGGCTTCATGCCAGTATATCCACCAAACTGGTTTACCTGGTTTGCTGTTGCTTCAAGAAGAAGTGGCATACCTGTTTCTTTAGCACGGAGAAGAGCCTCTTCGATAACAAGCTCATTAGCAGTGCAATATGAAGGAATACCCACCTTCTCGCCTGCCTGTCTACGCTCCATCATAACCTGCATATAATTCTTCTTCATAGTCATATTAATCTCCCTCCGCATAATAAAATCCGCCAGCTTAGGCTAGCGGATTAATGTAATCATTCGTATCCAACTACAGACCCATCAGCTTATCCATGAATGTACGTGGGAACTTGTCGCCCATAGCTGCTCTATCCCACATTCTCAGAGCTGAATCAATCTGCTTCTGATCAACATGCTTCATC
>JAGHTQ010000133.1 GCA_018065295.1 Candidatus Colimonas fimequi
CTGAACCTGGCAGCCAAAGTGCGCAGTATCCCTGCATTCTCTTAAATCTAGTCAGTACATCCTGCAGAGTCTGGTCAAGTGCGTGACCCATGTGCAGCTGTGCTGTGATGTTTGGTGGTGGCATAACGATTGTAAAAGGCTTCTTGTCAGGGTTAACTTCAGCCTTAAATGAACCGCTCTCTTCCCACATTGAATATATTCTATCTTCGAAATCCTTAGGATTATATGTCTTAGCAAGATTGTTTTCCATTATTCTTCAGTCTCCTTATCATCTTCTATATTGTCAACGGCATCTTCACCGTGTCTATGCTTCATCATGTCACTTATCATCGCTTCGATAAGTGGAATTGGGAATACCAGGTTATCGCCCATTGGGTTGACGACGAATCCTGACACCTTATTGCCATCCTGTGCAAGCAAAGCGACCAGATCATCAAAAGTCGCAATCAGACTCTTCTGATCCTTATCTGTCGCACACTTTCTCATCTCTTCACCGTCAGTGAATACAGGGTAGAAGATCTGTCCTTCCTTGTTTCTGATCAGTTCGAAGTCGATCTGTGTGTCCTTCTCTAAAATAGCATTTCCTGTTTCTTTGTCGATTTCTGGTTCTCTGTCCAATGTGATTGGAATCAGCAGTCGTGCGTTTACGATTTCGTTAAGCATTACCACTGTTGATTCTGTTCCCGGGTTTTCTCTAACTGCCTTCATAGCTGCGCTAAGGGAGTCATTTCTGATTGGTTCCGGTGCATTGTTCATTGTTTTTTCACTCATATTTTTCACCTTCTGTGATTTATTGCATACATATTAATAATACACCTGAAATCCTCATATTTCAACACTTATTCACGTTCTCTGCGCTCTTTTGCCATTTTCTTCCATTTCTTCTTGTCTCGTCCTCATCTGCCCTTTATACTATACACATCACCATCATTCCACCTTCAAATCGTGCACTGTGCATTATCGATACCGCAGTCCGAAGGACACCCACGTCTAGTTGTGCATTATCGATACAACCGGATGTGACAGCCTTTGTAAAAAGGCAAACAAACACAATATAGGAAGGAATGTTTATGAGAAATAGTATCGACCAATACGAAGTACTCTTTTGGGCATCCAAGTGCCGGAGTTTCTCGGAAGCCACCCAGCTCCTGGGGTGCTCACACACCACCATGCTGCGAGCCATTGACCGTCTTGAAGAAAGACTTGGCTTCAAAGTGCTAACACGAAGCAACCAAGGCATCGATTTGACCCCCGCTGGCGAAAGAATTATCGACGTATATCGTGGCGTTCGCCTGGCGATGCAAAAGGCAGAGACTCCTAATGACGCCTGCACATTACAATGCCGTAAAGTAGCTATAGCCGTCACAGATTTCGAACTTGCTGCGGTTTTGAATACGTTTATAATCCATCACCCTGACGCTAACGGAACCACCCTGACAATATGCAGCCTGAAAACCGCAATCAATCTTGTCAGCACTGGTGCCTGCGACATAGCTTTTGCAAAGGATGCAAGCGAGCCTGTTCTAGACAAATTGATAGAATCGCCTCTGATTTCGAAGACGATTTCATCGTCCAATTTTGCCTCAGACGTGTACGCCATTTACGATCGCAGATTGGCTCTCATCAGCGAAATCAACGCACTCATCCAGGTCATCAAACGTGCACCAGCCGGAAACAATTGAATATGCCCACACAAAAAGACCGCTAAAATAGCGGTCTTACTTTTTGTAAAATGTGATGTCTCTTGCGATATCGATTGTGCACAGCAGTGCTTATTAGCGTTCGCACCCGCGGTATCGATTGTGCACAGCAATACCTGAGAGTATCCGTATGTGCAGTATCGATTCTGCACAACGCCGTGGCGTGAGCTATTTTGCTGCGGCTGCGATAACGTGGTTCATGAGAACCGCTGTTGTTACGCTGCCAACTCCTCCAGGAACTGGTGTGATTGCTGCTGCGTTAGGTTCAACTTCGTCGAAGTTTACATCGCCGCAGAGCTTACCTTCTTCATCAACGTTGATGCCAACATCGATGATAACCTGGTCGCTGCCAACCTTGTCAGCGCCGATCATCTTAGCGCGGCCTATTGCTGCGATAACAACGTCAGCGTTCGCGCCTGCTGCTGCGAAATCTTCAGCTGTAGTTCTTGAGTGGAGAACTGTAACTGTAGCGTTCTTCTTCATTGCCATCATTGCAACTGGCTTACCGATAACAAGGCTTCTGCCGATTACTGTTACCTTCTTACCTGTAAGGTCAAGACCCATGTGGTCGATCATTTCCATGCAAGCCTGAGCTGTGCAAGGTGGATAACCTTCACCGCTGTCAGTGAATACGCCTGCCATTGAGCCTGATGTGATACCGTCCATATCCTTAGCTGGTGCCAGAGCTTCGCAGATTGTTCTATCATCCAGATGCTTAGGGAGAGGTCTGAAAATAAGAACGCCGTGAATTGAATCGTCCTTATTAATCTTGTCGATTTCAGCCAGAAGCTGGTCCTGTGTAATATCAACGTCATAAATGAACTGCTTAACAGCAACGCCTGTTGCTTCAGCGCGCTTGAGCGCACCGCGTTCGTATGACATGTCGCCTGGGTTTTCGCCGAGACGAACGATAGCAAGTGTAGGGTTAATACCCTGTGCCTTCAGTTCTTCAACCTTCGCTATGTTCTTCTCTGTGAGAGCGTCTGCTACTGGTTTACCCTTTAATAATTCTGCCATAATTGCCTCCGTTTTTTGTGAAATGACGGCAGGACAAACCTGCCGCCAGTATCTTATTTCTTAAGTTTGTTAGCTACCCAGCAGAACACTTCGTCTGCCAGTGCAGTATATTCTTCAAGAAGTGCTTCACACTTAGCGTTAAGTTCTTCAGCACGCTCTCTGTTCTTCATTGAGCTTGTGTTGATGTATACGTTAAGGCTTGCTGCTTGCAGGGCACCTTTGCACGAAATTGCGCTTGCGCCTGCGTCGCTAGTCATAAGAACGCTACCCTTCTCAGCATAAATCTTAGAGAGCTCGATAGCGCGAGCACACTTCTCCATAATCTGAATAGGAATTGCGCACGCCTCGTTAAGAGTCGCTTCCATGAGCTCGTCCTTCTTAGCCTTCTCTTCTTCAGTCTCAGGCTTCATTCCATAAAGCTTGCTCAGTGGCTCGAAAGCGTCAACGTCAGCCTGAACCAGTGCCAGAAGATCTTCGCGAATCTGTTCAGTTTCTTCCATGCATGCCTTGATTTCATCTTCAACATCAGCATACTTCTTCTTGCCAACAGTATAGCTACCAACCATTATTCCCAGGGCTACGCCGAGAGCTCCAACCAGTGCTGAAACGCTGCCGCCGCCAGGAACCGGCTCCTTGCTTGCTGTCAGTGCAGTGAATTCTCTGCAGCTTTTATCTGTATATGCCATATATTCTCCTTTAATGTGTCCGCGTCTGGGCAAAGTGTCCTAGAACAGTCCTGTAATCTTGCCGTTTTCGTCTACGTCAATGTTCTCTGCTGCTGGCTTCTTAGGCAGACCTGGCATTGTCATGATGTCGCCAGTGAGAGCTACGATGAAGCCTGCGCCTGCGCTTACCTTCAGGTTTCTAACTGTTACTGTGAAGCCTGTTGGTGCGCCCAGAAGTGATGCATCGTCTGAGAATGAGTACTGAGTCTTAGCCATGCAGATTGGCATGTTGCCGAATCCCAGTTCTTCCAGCTGTGCAGCCTGCTTCTTAGCCTGTGGAGTCAGAACTACGCCGTCAGCGTGGTAAATCTTAGTGCAGATTGCCTGCAGCTTATCTTCGATTGAGCCTTCCAGTTCGTATGACTGGTGGAAGTCGTTTGGCTGTTCACAAAGTCTTACAACTTCTTCAGCCAGAGCCTTACCGCCTTCGCCGCCCTTAGCCCATACTTCTGACAGAGCAACGTTAACGCCCAGTTCATTACACTTAGCTTCAACCAGATCCAGTTCAGCCTTAGTGTCTGTTGGGAATGCGTTAATAGCAACAACACATGGAAGTCCGAATACGTTCTTAATATTGTTAACGTGCTGGAGCAGGTTAGGAAGACCCTTCTCCAGTGCTTCTAAGTTCTCGTTATTCAGGTCAGCCTTAGCAACGCCGCCGTGATACTTAAGAGCTCTTACTGTAGCTACGATAACTACTGCTGAAGGGTTGAATCCAGCCATTCTGCACTTGATGTCCAGGAACTTCTCAGCGCCAAGGTCAGCAGCGAAACCAGCTTCTGTGATTGTGTAATCAGCCAGCTTCATAGCGATCTTAGTTGCAGTAATTGAGTTACAGCCGTGAGCGATGTTAGCGAATGGGCCGCCGTGGATCAGAGCTGGAGTACCTTCCAGAGTCTGAACGATGTTTGGCTTAAGAGCATCCTTAAGGAGTGCTGCCATAGCGCCCTGAGCCTTCAGGTCAGCTGCTGTTACAGGCTTGCCGTCATATGTGTAAGCAACGATCATTCTAGCAAGTCTAGCCTTCAGATCAGTAATGTCTGATGCCAGGCAAAGAACTGCCATGATTTCTGATGCTACTGTGATATCAAATCCATCTTCACGAGGAACGCCCTGCATCTTGCCACCAAGACCGTTAACGATGTGTCTCAGCTGTCTGTCGTTCATGTCAACAGCTCTCTTCCAAGTGATCTGCTTAACATCGATGCCGAGTGCATTACCCTGCTGAATGTGGTTGTCCAGCATTGCTGCCAGAAGGTTGTTAGCTGCTCCGATAGCGTGGAAGTCACCTGTGAAATGCAGGTTGATGTCTTCCATAGGAACTACCTGTGCATAGCCGCCGCCTGCTGCGCCGCCCTTAACACCAAATACTGGTCCAAGTGAAGGTTCTCTAAGAGCTACGATTGTGTTCTTGCCAATCTTTCTCATACCGTCAGCAAGACCAACTGATGTAGTTGTCTTACCTTCGCCTGCTGGAGTAGGCGTGATAGCTGTTACCAGAATCAGCTTACCGTCTTCCTTATCAGCATTGTCCTTAAGAAGATTGTAGTCAATCTTAGCCTTGTAATTACCATAAAGTTCAAGATATTTCTCATCAACACCAGCAACAGCCGCGATGTCTCTGATGTTCTTCATTTCTACTTCCTGTGCAATCTGAATATCAGTCTTAATTTCCATTACTGTTCTCCTTTAATAAATAATGCATACGTACGGGTATTATACCAAAATACAAAAGAACTGGCAATTGATTAGAAACTGCCAGTTCCGATATATCTGTATATTTTGCTTACTCTTTTCCACTGTTTAGCCTTAATAGGTGCATATCTAATAGAATCGTTCCAATATGCATCCTTCTTGCCGTTATCGTGGTGTGCCGCTTCAAGAACGTATCCATCACCAGCATAAAGCATAGCGTGTGTTGGTGTCAGAAGAATGTCGCCCTTCTTCAGACCATCAGTGCTTGATGGCTTGGATACTCTCACGAAAGCATCTGTGTTCTTAAGTGCACGGTTACGGTCGTTAGCAAGGTTAATTCTCTTAGCTCCAACCTTACAGTCAATTTCCGGTGCTCCTGCTCCGTGAGCGAATGCGGCTGTAACGAATGGATTACAACAATAAGTCTTCTCTACTTCTCTAAGAGATCCGCCAGCCTTTCGCTTCTCACTGCCCTTAGCCTGGTTTGTTCCGCAGAAGTAACATCCGTGGTGATGAGCCCATTTGCTCTTGCCGTAGTGGAATGAATTATCATCTGCAATCTCGTGAGCCCACTTGATTGCCGCATCTATAGCCATCTCATTTCTCTCTTCAATAGAGTATGCAGATACCTTAACAGAAACAGCCATGGTTACTTCACGATACTCGCCGTCGCTCTGGGCAATTACATCGATAATCGCATCGCCGCCTTCAACCCCGTGAACAGTACCATTCTCGTCAACTGTTGCAATCTCTGGAGTTTCAGACTTAAACGTTATATTTGTCTTAGCTGAAGGCTCAAGCTGCAATTCCTCTTCTTTGTTAAGATTATACGACTCTTCACATCCAGTAATCTTCTGCTTAAGTCCCTTAACATCCAGAATCAGCTGGTAGTCTTCCTGCTCATATGTACCGTTTCCTTCAGCAGAAATAGTAACCTTAGTCTTGCCCTGCTTGTTGCACTTGATATTGCCGTTCTCATCGATAGTTGCAATATCTGGATCCGCAATAGTAATGGTTACTGGTGTTCTAGCATCAGCTTCAACCTGCACGGTATCGCCAACACCTACATCAGTTACATCACCGGTTATCTGAAGATTAGCCTCACGCTTAACGATAAGCTTCTGGTTTGTTAACGCCTGTGCGCTATCTCCATCCGCCGTCTCAACGGGTTTAGCGTCTCCCAAGACACTAAAAACACCCAGCGCTGCAGTCAGCGCCAGGAGAATTACAATTGTTATCCAGTTCTTAGGTGTCTTGTTCTCCATTATCTGATAACTCCCATAAAATAGTCAGTGATTCATTATACTATAAATCACACCAGCTATTTCAAGTTTTTCAAAAAACTTCTTCTATGAATAGGGCACATTCCCTGTTCACGAATGCCTTCATAGTGAGCCTTAGTGCCGTAGCCCTTGTTCTTCTCGAAAGCATAGCCCGGGTACTCCTGGGCGTATTCTACCATCATTCGGTCCCTTGTCACCTTTGCAATAATAGATGCTGCTGCGATAGCAGTAACCTTGCTATCGCCCTTAATTATCGCTTCCTGAGGGATGTCCACCTCATCGATGTGCATGGCGTCAAAAAGGACGTAATCAGGCTTGCAGCCCAGATTCTCAGCCAGCTGATCCAGTGCCCTTCTCATGGCCAGCTTAGTCGCCTGAAGTATATTTATATCGTCTATTACCGATTCGTCCGCCATGCCGATGCCGTAGGCAACAGCCTTCTCTCTAATTATGTCAAAGAGTTCATCGCGCTTCTTTTCGCTGAGTTTCTTGGAATCATCAACTCCAAGAACGTCGAAATCGTCAGGAAGAATTACGGCAGCGGTAACAACTGGTCCAGCCAGGGGACCTCTGCCAACTTCGTCGACTCCTGCAACGTACTTGTAGCCCTCTGCGTGAAGCTGCTCTTCGCGAACGCGCATCTCTATAAGACGCTCTTTTTGTTTCTGGAGACGTTCCTGCTTAGTCATCTATTTCTCTCCTGGAAGTTCAAGGGTAATGCGACCGATTTTGCTGCTTCTGAACTCGTCAAGAACCAGCTTGCCGATGCGCTCGTAGTCGATTCTTTTGCCCGGAAGGATGCAGCCACGCTTCATGGCCATAGCTTCCATATTATCAAGTGGCGTCTCCTGAAGTTCGTCCAGCTTATATCTCTCCATGAGAAGCTGCGGATACTTCTGCGCAAGCACGCCGATAAGCTCCATGCCAAGTGTTGGAACATCCAGGATCTCGTCCTTGATTGATCCGCAGAACGCCAGGTTAAGACCAGCCTTAGGATCTTCAAACTTCGGCCAAAGGATTCCCGGTGTATCAAGAAGCTGCATGTTGTTCTTAAGCTTAAGCCACTGCTTGCCCTTAGTTACGCCAGGTCTATCGCCTGTCTGGGCGCTCTTCTTGCCAGTCATTCTATTAATAAGTGACGACTTACCAACGTTAGGAACGCCAACGATCATGAGTCTATATGGCTTCATTCTAACCTTGTCCTGATTCTTCTCCTTCTCCATTGATTCCAGAAGACGGAACAGTTCCTTGACGCCGCTTCCGCTCATGCAGTTCATAATCATTACCTTGTTTCCCTGAGCTTCAAGTTCCTTCTTCCATACCTTGCTGGCTTCGCCGTCAGCCAGGTCGCTCTTGTTGAGTACAACAACGCGAGGCTTGCTGCTAACCAGCTCGTCGATGATAGGGTTTCTGCTACTTACAGGAATACGAGCATCGATAACTTCGATAACTGCGTCTACCATCTTAAGATTTTCTTTGATCAGTTCCCTGGTCTTCTTCATGTGACCGGGATACCAGTTTATATTCTCCATATTCCCCTCCTTATCGGAGCGATGCTCGGCCATATGAGCGATGCCAGACTTAAAAGGCTGGCACACGCGGTTCCTAGTGGACCGGCACACGCAATAATAATAAAGGGGACCGATCTCGGTCCCCTTTAAGGAAATTCCTATTTAACGTCTCTTGACTTAATCTTAGCTGACTTACCAGTTCTCTGTCTCATGTAGTTCAGCTTAGCTCTTCTAATCTTACCACGTCTAGTAACTTCAATCTTCTCTACTAATGGTGAGTGGATTGGGAAAGTCTTTTCAACACCTACGCCTGAAGCGATTCTTCTTACTGTAAATGTCTCAGCAACTCCACCGTTCTGCTTCTTAAGAACGAATCCTTCGAAAATCTGAATTCTTTCTCTGTTACCTTCTTTGATTTTAACGTGTACCTTTACTGTATCACCAACGTTAAATGCAGGGACATCTGCTTTAAGATACTCTTTTGTGATTGAGCTTAAAACATCCATGATTATTTCCTCCTTACCCTTCGAAGTGTTCTTGGCCGTCCTTATTGACGAAACCAGAGGACCACCCGTAATCACAAGCGAAATCATTATACACTCTGTGACGCGGGCATGCAAGGACTTTTTATCAAATTATTTATTGAAATTTCAACGTATTTCAGGTGCCTACTATGCTCTAGGATGAGCCTTGTCATATACGTCCTTGATACGACTCTTAGTAGCACTTAAATATACCTGTGTTGCCGAAATATCTTCGTGTCCCATCATTTCCTGAAGTGATTTCAGGTCTGCGCCGTTCTGAAGCATGTGAACTGCGAATGAGTTTCTGATGATGTTTGGTGTCAGTTTCTTCTCGATACCCGCAATCTTACCGTATTCCTTGAGCATCTTCCAAATACCCTGACGAGTAATTCTCTTGCCCTGAACGTTAACGAAGAGCGCTTCTTCTTCAGTGTTATCTCTAACAAGGGCATCTCTGCCGTTAACCAGGTACTCTTCAAGAGCCTTTCTTGCTGGTCTGCCAAGAGGCACGATTCTGGCTCTTGCCATATCGCCATCACATGTGATGAATCCCATTCTCAGATTGATGTCGATAACGTCAGCTTCGATGATTTCTGTAACTCTAAGGCCTGTAGCATAAAGCACTTCAAGAATCGCTCTATCTCTGATACCCTTATATGAATCATCTGGAGCGTCGAGAAGTTTCTCGATTTCTTCAACCTGAAGATAGTCGATTTCTTTTCTCTCAATCTTAGGGCTCTTGATGTTAACTGTAGGATTATCAGTAATAAGACCTTCACTAATAAGATAGTTATAAAAAGATCTTATTGAAGCCAGCTTCCTGTTTGTTGTGGAAGATGACTTACCTTCAGCCTTGAGTCTGTGAAGAAATGCAACGATTTCAGTTCCTGTTACAGCCAGAATATCAGCGTTGCCACGCACACCTTCGAAGGTGATGAATTCCTGCACATCTCTGCTATATGCGTCGAGAGTATTAGCAGACATTCTCTTCTCACGCTGCAGGTACTCTACAAACTTATCTTTGTAACTTCTATCCATATCCATACCCCCGGACTATTCAAAAAGTTCCGGCATCTGTGACTTAGCCATGAACAGAGCTGCAATTGTCTTAACGTCAATGAGCTCGCCCTTAGCCGCCATTTCATAAACCTCATCGAAGTCCATGAGCATTACGTCAAGGGCCTCGTCAGGATCCAGTTCTGTTTCTCCTGTATTTGTAAGTCCAGTCATTAAATATACGTAGATGAGTTCCTTAGTATAAGCTACGCTTGGGCTAAGTGTACCAAGGTGCTTGATGTTCTTAGCAACATAGCCAGTTTCTTCCTTAAGTTCTCTGATTGCAGCGTTAACTGGATCAGTTTCACCTTCGTCAATCTTGCCAGCTGGAATCTCAAGAACAGGTCGTCCGATAACGTATCTGAACTGCTTCTCCATAACCAGTTTCTTGTCGTCTGTGAGCGCAACCATGCAAACTGCACCGTTATGCTCGATTACTTCTCTATGTGAATAGCCCTTAGGAACTGTTACCTTGTCCCTAACCACCTTCATAATGGCGCCGTCGTATATTTCTTCTCTACTTACGAATTTCTCTTCAAAAATCATATCTATTCACCCGCTTCCTTATTCACCCATGAAAAGGGTTCCTGTTCCATTACCCTCTGCACTGTCAACAATGATATTCTCCTTGTTGCCGTTGAGCAGGAGCATTGGGATGCCGAATTTATTAACTTTGCCTGCGGCTTCAATCTTAGTTCTGATACCGCCAGTACCAAATGAACTGTTCTCACCAATCTCGATGGACTTGAGCAGTTCCTTGGAATTCTCAACGCGAGTTATCAGCTGCGCATCGTCGTGAGTTTTAGGATCCTTATCGTATACGCCATCGATATCGCTTAAGATAATCAGCATATCAGCATTCCAAAGGGCTGTTGTCAGTGCTGCCAGCGTATCATTATCGCCAATCTTGATTTCGTCAACGCTAACGCTATCGTTCTCGTTGATTACTGGGATAACGCCTTCATCTATAAGTGTGAACATTGCGTTTCTGATGTTCAGTGTTCTGTGGGGATCATCGAAATCCTCTCTTGTCAGGAGCATCTGTGCCACGTGCTTATCGTACTCTGCGAAGCATTCCTTCCATGCCATCATCAGTTCCACCTGACCAATCGCGCAAAGAGCCTGCTTGTAGTTGATATCGCCTCTTCTGCTCCATTTATTAATAGCACCAACGCCGTAAATTCCTGCACCTGATGATACGATCATTACCTGCTTGCCGCTAGCAATCAGCTTGTTGATCTGTTCAGTAATGCTGTGAAGCACTCTCTGGTCAACTGTACCTTCTGATGTGCTGAGTACGTTGCTGCCGATTTTAACTACTATTTTCCTGCTGTCGTTTATTGTGTCTGCTATATGTTTCATTTCCCTACACCTTCAATTTTTGTTTACATAATATTATAGCCCAACAGTTTATTATGGTAAAGTGTTGATTCACTTTTGATTACATACAATTATGGTATAATTCGGAAATAAGTTCGCAACATCCATTTTTTGGTGTTTAAATCCTTGCAATTGTGAATATGATGTAATAAAATGCAAATGAGGTTATCCCCCTGATAGCCTCATTAATCTCTAATCCCAATACCCCTTTTAACAAAAGAGTCCGCAAGGACTCTTTTGTTTTGGGAGTCCTAACCCCGCGACTCCTAACCCCACAATTTGCACAACACTTCCTATCTTGCTATAATATCCCCATGAAACACATTGTAAGAACTATAGATGAACCAATATATACAAGCCCTCTTCTAGACTTCTATTTCGAAGGGCTGACAGTCGGTACTCTCGACATTGAGACCACAGGACTGAGCGCCACTAGGAATAAATACATACTCGGAGGACTATATAACTGCGAAACCAAGGAGTTTCATCAATTCTTTGCAGAGAATAGAGATGAAGAGAGCGATGCGCTGAACGCCTATATCGAGGAACTTTCCAAGTTAGACGTGGTAGTGACCTATAACGGCAAGCACTTCGATATTCCATTTATCGAGGCAAGATACAGACGTCTTAACGGACACGATATTCCAGTTAAGATGCCCTTTAACTTCGACATCTATCTTCTCCTTAACGGACACTCTCCTGTTAAACATTTCGTCCCTAATCTGAAGCAGAAGACCATTGAGAACTACCTGGGACTTTGGGACAGAAGAAGCGACGAAATAAGCGGAGCTGAGAGCGTTGAGATGTATAACGAATACGAGCGAACTGCAGATCCAGAGCTTGAGAGGCAGATACTTCTCCACAATAGCGATGACGTTTTGCAGCTGGTTCGCCTTATGAAGATAATAGCCAAGTGCGACTTCCACAAAGGAATGTACAAGTGCGGATTCCCAGTTGGCAGGTTTACAATAAACAAGGTTCATGTAGGTCGCGACCACATGGCATTCTCCGGATTTAACAGAGGAGAACCACTGGATTATCGCTGCTACTCAGTAGGCGACTACCCAGCACACGCAGTATTTGATGGAAGGCACAGAGAATTTGAAGTGAAGGTTCCAATAATCAGGGAACACGGCATGGCAATAATCGATCTCTTTGCCGCTGGCATAGATGATGGTCCATTTAAGGCATACCCAACATGCGACAGCGGATTTCTAGCAGTCGAAGCCGCTTCAAGCCAGAACCACATGGAGATCAACCATTTTATCAAAGCATACATGAACAAGTTAAGTGAATATATGGGAAAGGAATTTTAAACCAAATGGATTTCATTAACAGTATTAGACAGACTAAGCAGGATAGTTTCGTTCTGGCTTCAATGAACGAAGAGATTAGAAACGGAGCACTTAAGGCAATAGCTGAAGGATTAGAAGCTAACAAGGAAGCGATTTTCCAGGCCAACGAGAAGGACCTTAAGGCCGCAGAAGAAACTTGCCTGGCTGCACCTATCGTAAGCAGACTTAAGTTTGACCAGCACAAGCTGGACGGAGTTGTTGAGGGTATCAACAACCTTATCGGTCTTCCTGACCCACTCTTCAGAGAACTTCTTAAGCGCGAACTTGACGAAGGTCTCGTACTCACTAAGACAACATGCCCTATCGGCGTTATCGGTGTTATCTTCGAATCACGTCCAGATGCACTGGTTCAGATTGCCAGCCTTTGCATTAAGAGCGGCAACTGCTCAATTCTCAAAGGCGGCAGCGAAGCTAGAAATACTAACCGCGTGCTCTTCGATACAATCTATGAAGCAGCAACAGCTGCAGGACTTCCTGCAGGTTTCGCAGTTCTCATCGAAGACCGTGCAGGTATCGACGAACTTCTGAAACTGGACGAATACGTTGATCTGCTGATTCCACGTGGTTCAAATGCTTTCGTTCAGTACATCATGAACAACTCTAAGATTCCTGTTATGGGACACGCAGACGGCATCTGCCACGTATACGTTGACGGCGCTGCTAAGATTGGCACTGCAGTTCCTATTATCATCGACTCTAAGACTCAGTACGTTGCAGCTTGCAACACTGCGGAGACTTTGCTCGTTCATAGGGACATTGCAGACGTTCTCATCCCAGCTCTGGCTGATGCATCAGGCGATAAGATTGAATATCGCGGAGATGAGAAGACAGTTTCAATGATCGGCTGCGCACCAGCAACAGACGAAGACTTCAGCACAGAGTATCTCGACTACATTCTGAGCATCAAGATTGTTGATTCAATCGACGAAGCTATCGACCATATCAACCGCTACGGCTCACATCACACAGACTGTATCATTACAGAGGACATTGATTCTGCTGACAAGTTCATGTCACTGGTTGACTCAGCTGGCGTATATCTCAACTGTTCAACTAGATTTGCAGACGGTTTCAGATACGGTTTCGGCGCAGAAGTTGGTATCAGCACTGGGAAGCTTCACGCCCGCGGACCTGTAGGCCTTGATGGTCTTGTAACATACAAGTACAAGCTTCGCGGTAACGGCCATGTGGTTGCTGATTACGCATCTGGCGCTAAGTCATTTAATTTCAAAGAATTATAGAATAGTAATAGCC
>JAGHTQ010000173.1 GCA_018065295.1 Candidatus Colimonas fimequi
ATAACCATGCTCTGCTTGCTAAGGTCGATAATCTTACCTCTGTAGATGTCAACGATCTCCTTGATTGATGAACGTTCTGTCTTGTCGCACTTAACCTTCAGCAGGAGCAGCTCTCTGTAGATGCTGTTGTCTGAATCCAGTACGAAGATTGACTTAACGACTTCTGACTTCTGTGTCTGAGCGATTACCTGCTTAACGCCGGCCTCTGTTCCTGTGAACACGATAGTGATTCTTGAGAACAGTGGGTTGTTTGTTGTTGATACTGTCAGTGAGTCGATGTTGAATCCGCGTCTACCAAAGAGTGATGAGATTCTAGTCAGTACGTTACTCTGGTTGTCAACCAGGATGCTGATAACATATTTCTGCTTAGTTTCTGTATTCATATCCTGACCTCCTAACCGATAATCATGTCTTCGATTGTGCCGCCCGCTGGAATCATAGGGAGTACACGTTCGTTTCTTGAAATAGCGCAGTCAATCCAAACTGGGCCTTCTTCCTTGAGGGCCTTCTTGAATACATCTTCAAATTCCTGAGGAGTTGATGCTGAGAAACCCTTAGCGCCGAATGCTTCAGCAAGCCTTGGGAAATCAGTTGCTCTCTCTGGAGTTGTGCTTGAGTATCTGCTGCCGTAGAACGCTGTCTGCCACTGATATACCATACCGAGAACCTTGTTGTTCATGATGATAGTGATGATAGGCAGCTTCTGGCTAACTGCTGTGCAGGCTTCGTTCAGGTTCATGTGGAATGAGCCGTCGCCTGTGATATGAATAACTCTCTCGTCAGGACATCCTACCTGTGCACCGATAGCAGCGCCGTATCCGAAGCCCATAGTTCCCAGGCCGCCTGAAGTCAGGAAGTGGTCTGTATGTTCATGGTGGAGATACTGAGCTGACCACATCTGATGCTGGCCAACGTCTGTAACGTAGATTGTCTTCTTATCTGTCTTCTCGCAAATTGTATTGATGATTTCTGATGGGTGAAGTTCAGCGTCCTGTGACTTAACGTCGCCAGTCTTCTTCTTCCATTCGCTGCTCTGGCTAACCCACTCAGTGTGCTTCTTCTCCTTAACCAGTGGCAGGAGTGCCTGCAGGAATTCCTTAACGTCAGCAGTAACGCCGATGTCCAGAACAACGTTCTTGTTAAGTTCTGAGCTGTCGATGTCGATCTGAACCTTAAGTGCCTTCTTCGCAAAGCGTCCAGGGTTCAGTGCAACTCTATCTGAGAATCTAGCACCCAGTGCGATTACCAGGTCAGCTCTATCAATCGCTCTGTTAGCCGCGATTGATCCGTGCATGCCCAGCATACCCAGACAGTGATCGTCATTATATCCCAGGATACCAGCAGCCATGAGAGTGTGAGTTGCAGGCATATCAGCCTTGAATACTAATTCTCTCAGTTCTTCACCAGCGTTTGATGAAGGAACGCCGCCACCGAAGTAGATGATAGGTCTCTCTGCTGCGTTGATCATCTTAGCAACAGCCTTAACATCTGATTCCTTAAATGCTGGAGTTGGATTAGGTGCCAATGGCTCAGTTGGCTTATAGTCAACCATTGCAGCACTTACGTCCTTAGTAACGTCTACAAGAACAGGACCCTTACGTCCACTGTTAGCGATTCTAAAAGCGTTTCTCAGAACGTCTGCCAGGTTCTCTGCGTTGTTTACGAAGAATGTGTGCTTAGTAATAGGCATTGCCACACCTGTAATGCAGATTTCCTGGAATGCGTCTCTACCGATGAGAGCGCCAGGTACGTTTGAAGTAATAGCGACCATAGGAATGCTGTCCATGTA
>JAGHTQ010000032.1 GCA_018065295.1 Candidatus Colimonas fimequi
ATACCTACATTATCCTACATGATTGTGTTAGGTATGTGTTGGCTTCCTCATTTCCCTGGCTCTATCGCCATCTACCACTTGAATTGCTCGTCCATAGGATGACCTAATAACCTGACCAGACGGTCTTCCTGCTCCTTTCTCGTAGGCGCCGAACCGTACTGATAAAAATCAATGATATCCACGTCCTTGACCAGCTCGCTAAGTGGATCCTGAATGAGTGCCTTACTGCTGTGGTTCTTCACGGCTGTGGCAATCTGCTGGATTTCATCCTCCGTGAAATACTCAAACCCGCGCAAAAATTCCTGCACCGGTTCAAACCCTCTCTCAGCATGGCCCTTCTGCTCGCCCGTAAGAATTCTTCCGTAGTCGTGGCAGGCACATGCCACTCCTCCAAGTATTGGGTCGATGCCTCGCTCCAGGGCCATCATCATTCCAAGACGCGCGCAGCTGGCGCTGTGAATACGCTCCCAGTCTGCTGGCTGGTCCCTGCGTTCATCGGGAATCTCTTCGTTATATTCTTTTATTACATGATGGAGTGCTCTAAGCACCTTCCAGACTCTGTTCATTATAGCGCCTCTACCGTTTCAATTTCTCTTCAGCAACCGGCTATCGTTACTATTATACATCATTTCACCGAATTTGGGGTGTTCGCCTTAGCTGTTTCACCCGTGCACCAGCCGCATGTGTTGCAACTACGGCTTTACCGTTGAAGTACGGTTTCGCTTCCTAGAAAGTTTCTTCTTTTTCTTCAACGGTCGTGACCTTTTTGCAAAAGTTCCCAGGCGCATGCCGGTGAAATATCCGCAGAAAGCCGAATTAACGCTAAGTCTTCTTCAACGGCCGCCACTATTTTGCAAAAGATACCGGTGAAACGACCACAAAAACAGAGGAGATGCGATGGCATCCCCTCTTCATATCCACTAAATTACAATTGTGAAATTATCAATGAGTCGAGTCTTGCCGAAGTATACAGCCAGAGCCACCAGATCGCCGTCCTTAACTGTGTCAATTGGAAGCAAAGTTGTGCCGTCCACAATCTTCACGTAGTCAATTACTGCCATTGGTTCAGTCTGAATCATGTATTTCATCATTGTTTCGATTTCTGCTACGCTGCGTGCGCCACCATCAATCATCTCCTGAGCAGCATCCATTGACTGGTGGAGAATAACTGCAGCCCCACGTTCCTCAGCACTCAGGTATGCGTTACGGCTTGACTTGGCAAGGCCGTCAGCTTCTCTAACTGTAGGGCATCCTACGATTTCAAGATCGAAGTTAAGGTCTCGAACCATCTGACGAATAATCGCCAGCTGCTGAGCATCCTTCTGACCGAAGAAGGCCTTGTCCGGTGCAACGATGTTAAAGAGCTTGCTTACAACTGTGCAAACACCTGCGAAATGACCAGGTCTTGATGCACCGCAAAGCTGATTAACGATATCAGTTGTAATTGATACCTGAATACCGAAACCTTCTGGATACACCTCCGCAACGGATGGGTAGAATACCATGTCGCATCCGTGTTCTTCAAGGATTTCACAGTCGCGCTCGAAGGTCCTAGGATACTTATCCAGGTCTTCGCCTGCTGCAAACTGTGTTGGGTTAACGAAGATAGATGCAACAGTCTTGTCGCACTGTGCGTGTGAAGCATCCACAAGTGATGCATGACCTTCGTGAAGTGCACCCATTGTTGGGCAAAGTCCTACAGTCAGACCTTCGCGTCTCCAAGCCTTAACATTGTCTCTAACTTCCTGAATTGTTCTTGCAATAATCATCGCATTTGCCTCCGATTACTTCAGCTGTGCCATTACCTCATCGTCAATCTTGTATGTATGTTCAGGTGCTGGGAAAGTACCAGCCTTAACTTCTTCGTCGTATGCCTTGAATCCGTTAACCATAGCTTCGCCAACCTGACCAAACTGCTTAACGAACTTAGGAACGAAATCATCAAACAGAGCAAGCATATCCTGCCATACCAGTACCTGACCGTCGCAACCAGCGCCAGCGCCGATACCAATTGTAGGGATATCCAGCTTCTCAGTGATCAGAGCTGCCAGCTTAGCTGGTACGCACTCCAGAACTACCATGAAAGCGCCAGCTTCCTGTACAGCCAGTGCATCATTGATAATCTGCTGAGCCTTAACAGCGTCCTTACCCTGTACCTTGAATCCACCGTATGCGTTTACTGACTGTGGAGTCATACCGATGTGTGCGCATACAGGAATACCTGCATCTGTAATAGCCTTTATCTGTTCGCAAACTGCAGCACCGCCTTCAAGCTTAACTGCGTTTCCGCCTGTTTCTTTAATAAGTCTGCCTGCATTAACCAGTGCATCGTATACTGATGTCTGATATGACATAAATGGCATATCCATTACTACAAATGTTTCCTTAACTCCTCTGCAAACAGCCTTACCATGGTGGATCATGTCTTCCATAGTTACAGCCAGAGTGTCAGGATATCCCAGCATTGTCATGCCCAGTGAATCGCCTACCAGGATCATGTCAATTCCAGCCTTGTCAACCAGCTTAGCCGTAGAATAATCGTAGCATGTGAGCATTGAAATCTTCTCGCCTTCAGCCTTCTGCTTTAATAATGTAGCAACAGTTCTCTTCATTTAATTTTCCTCTCTTTCTTCAAGCAACTGGTACATCCCCGAATAATCTCTGTCCGGGTGACGTCTACTCGCCATGTCTGTCAGTCTGCTACTGAGCAGTCTGTAGACCTCTCTCTCCTCCAAAGCATCCACGTTCCCAAGTGCGTTAAGATGCTTCGCCACTGTTCCTGTGTCGTTTCTCTCGATAGGCCCTGTAAGACCATCAGTGGGTCCGACCTCAAGAACGTGTTCCACATTACCCCTAATCAGTGATGCCATCGCTACGCGCGCGTCATCACCCGTGAATCCGCATTTCTCCATGAGACTCATGCTCATGTCTATGATGCCGCAAACAAGATTACTTGAAACTACTGCCGCGCAGTGGTAAAGAGTCTTGTTCGCTCCATCGATAATGCGAACCTGATTGCCAAGTGACCTTACCATATCAGCCACTTCTTCTATCCTCTCCGGTGCTCCTTCAAGGGTAAAAAAAACATCCGGAAGTTCCTTGTAAGTGTTGTACTTGTCACTTACTGCGAACAACGGATGGAGTGAATATCCTACGGCGCCAGTCTCTTCGATGCCAGGGAATGCATCCCCGCTTGTCATGGCTCCGCTACAATGACATATTATTTTATCCTTGAGATCATAGTCCTTGATGCTAAGCCAAGTGTCCTTAATGATCCCGTCTGGAACAGTAATGAAAACTACATCGCACTCCCTTATCAAAGCTTCAGCTGTCTCGTAACTGCAAGTATTTGTAAAGTGTGCCGCTTCATGCGACGTTTCCACGGGAATGCTGTAATAGCCCTTAACGGCTAAGTTCCCATCTGCAAAGTATTTGCCTAGACTGCAACCTACCTTGCCTGCTCCTATAAAACCTATATTCATCCTATCCCTCCTTCTGCCTGCTTACCGGCCTTGCCGGCGGCAACTCGGGGGAGTCGATATCCTTTCGTCTTGTTCCTTACGGATATAAGCGGTGCAGTTTGCCTATGCCTGCACAGATTAATGAATATGTCCTTGTAATTCCAATGGTATAGTTCCTCTATGAATACCACCCATCCGTGGATATAATACCACATCGCTCCGCCATTTGTTAAGTATTTTTGCACACAAAAAGAGCGACATAATGTCGCTCTTCTAATTGGGATTTAGCCCTTATTCTGCATTTCAACCAGGTGTTCTGCGCCGTACTTCTTACGGAGTGCTGGCTTCTCGATCTTACCTGTTGCGTTTCTTGGAACCTCTGCGAAGATAACCTTCTTAGGTCTCTTGTATCTAGGCAGTTCCTTGCAGTATTCGTCGATTTCTTCGCCTGTGCAGTGCATTCCTTCCTTAACGCTGATGATAGCACCAGTGATTTCGCCAAGTCTTCTGTCAGGCAGACCGATAACTGCAACGTCCTTAACCTTAGGATGAGCTGCCAGGAAGTTCTCAATCTGTACTGGATAGATGTTTTCACCACCACTGATGATAACGTCCTTCTTACGGTCTACCAGGAAGATGAATCCATCTTCGTCCATCATAGCCATGTCGCCAGTGTAGAGCCAACCGTCCTTAAGGCTAGCTGCAGTAGCTTCTGGGTCGTTGTAGTAGCAAGTCATAACGCCAGGGCCCTTAACGATAAGTTCACCAACGTCACCCTGTGCAACTTCCTTACCTTCTTCATCAACGATCTTGCACTTCCATCTGTATCCTGGGATACCGATAGCGCCAACCTTGTGAACGTTCTCAATACCAAGATGTACGCATCCTGGACCAGTTGATTCACTAAGGCCATAGTTTGTATCGTAATCATGTTCTGGGAAGTAGTCCTTCCAATGGTTGATAAGTGATGGTGGTACTGGCTGTGCACCGATGTGCATGAGTCTCCACTGATCAAGCTTATAATCTTCCATCTTAACGTCGCCTCTATCAAGAGCATCCAAAATTTCCTGTGCCCAAGGTACCAGCAGCCATACCAGAGTACAGCCTTCAGTTGATACAGCATCCAGGATGATTTCTGGAGTAGTTCCCTTCAGGAGTACAGCCTTGCTGCCTGCGCATAAGCTGCCCATCCAGTGGAACTTAGCACCTGTATGATAAAGTGGTGGGATGCAAAGGAACACATCATCACGACCAGTAAGGTGGTGTTTCTGTTCCATCTGCGCTGCCTGTGTTAAACTCTCGTGGTTGTGAAGGATTGCCTTAGGGAATCCAGTTGTACCTGATGAGAAGTAGATTGCTGCATCGTCTTCTTCTTCAAGTCTTACAAGTGGTGCAATACTTGAGCAGTCTGCTACCATTGCTCTATAGTCTTCTGCGAATGTTGGACAACCATCGCCAACGTAAATCAGCAGTCTACCCTGGCTGATTTCATCTGCGATTGATTCCAGTCTACCGATGAATTCTGGTCCGAAGAACAGAACGCTTACGTCTGCCAGATCCAGGCAATACTTGATTTCATCTGAGTCGAATCTGAAGTTGAAAAGAACTGCAATAGCACCAGTCTTCAAGATACCGAAGTAAATTGGAAGCCATTCGAGGCAGTTGAACATAAGGATTGCTACCTTCTCGCCCTTCTTAACGCCCATGTCGAGAAGCATGTTAGCAACTCTGTTTGCCTTCTCATCGAATACGCTCCAAGTAATTTCTCTTCTGTAAGGAACTGATGAAGTCTGCTGAACCAGGTCATATTCCTTCCATGTTGATCTCTTCTTCTCCTTAACCAGTGGGTTAAGTTCTACGAGAGCCACTTCATCACCATATAATTTATGATTTCTTTCTAATAAATCTGTTACAGGCATTTGTCTTCCCCTCTTGTTTCTTATGATTTATGTTATATGCGAGTCCTTAATATGCCACACACTCGCAATTTATAGAATACCACAAAACATCTCGTAAATCATTAAATCTATTGGAATTATTGGGCTTATTCTCCAACAACTGACTTAACATACGCATCAATCTGTGCGAAATCAATTTCAAGAGCACTGTCATAAATACCAACTGGCACTTTATCATTCATCCCATAGATTTTAACAAGATCTGGCTCTGTAGTTCCTTCACTCCAGCCTTCGCCTCCTGCGAACTGGTGGACCATTATTCTGCCGTTCTCATAATCAACGAGCCACATCTCTTTGACTCCTGCCATCCGGTAGTCATCCAGTTTCACAGTCTTATCGTATGCTGCTGTTGATGGTGACAGCACTTCAATTACCAAATCTGGCGCACCATTTAATTTCTTCTTATCGAACTTGCTCCTGTCACAAACTACGTATACATCTGGCTGCACAGTGGTAAGGCCATCTTCAAACAAGCAAACATCATACGGCGCCTGTCCAACAACGCATTGTCCCCCATTGGCCTTA
>JAGHTQ010000064.1 GCA_018065295.1 Candidatus Colimonas fimequi
CGGGTGCTGACGCCCAGGTTCATCTCCACCTGGAATCTCACGAAAACATGGATAAATACGTGGAGCCTGGCCAGGCCAGCTGCATCGTCTTTAACTTCGGGTATCTGCCAGGTGGCGACCACGCACTGGCAACTTGTGCCGAGTCAAGTATAGCAGCGACTAACACGGCACTCGAACTTCTTAAGAAGGGTGGAGTATTGCTTTTATGTATATATAGCGGAGGCGACAGTGGTTTCGAAGAACGAGACGCACTGCTTAAGCTAGCGAAAGAACTTGATCCCAAGAAATATCTTGTCATGAAAACTGATTACTACAACCGTGCCAACAATCCACCGATTCCGGTGGTAATAGTTAAGCTTTAACTGGAAATTCGTGTTTAACAAATATAATCAAAGAGCCGAGTAATTGGTGGCTCACAAATCAAAAACAAACCCGCTGGCAAGCGCCAGCGGGTTTATTTATTGTTGCTAGATGATTTATAACGGACAAGCGATGCCGACCAGTACGGCGATTCCGTAGAGAATGCCTACGATTGCCAGGCACTTTTTCTTGTCCTCAGTAATCTGGAAGAGCATCAGTGGGCCAACGCCTGCTGCAGCCAAAAGGCCAGCCAGGAGTGTACCCAGGTTGATAACATGTTCCAGATAAAGTTCTGTAATAAGTACTGAACCTGCACAGTTAGGAATAAGTCCGATAAGGCCTGATGCCAGAGGCGCCAGGAACTTGCTGTCGATGAGCAGGTGAGTGAGTACGTCCTGACCAACGAAGTAAACCAGTGTGTTCAGGGCGAATGTGAAGATGAGGAGGAATGCTGAAATCTGCAGTGTGTAAACAACAGCTGTAAGCAAAATGCTTCCGCCGCCGCAGCCGCAGCTCTCAAATTCGATTGGCTCATCAAGGTCTGCCTGGAACTTCCTGTGAACGAAGTCAACTGCAAGACCTGCTACGATTCCAACAACAACCTTTGTTGCCAGAACCCCAAGCATGAGAGTGATTGGTGCATGATATGAAATCATGATAGGAATCATCTCATCTGAAGTGGAAAGATAAACAGCGATAAGAGTTCCCACAGAGATAATCTCTGCTGAGTAGAACTGTGAAGAAATCGCTGAGAATCCGCACTGAGGAATGGCTCCAAGAACGCCGCATACAATAGGGCCTTTCTTGCCGGCGCCGGTAATCGCCACCCACCATTTCTCGCCAGCGTTACACTCCAGCCATCCGATCACCAGGTAGGTGACAAACAGGAATGGAAGTAGCTTCACGATATCTATTAAAGTGTCGAGAATAACATCAATCATTAAAAATTACTTTCCTCATTCAAAAAATACGCATACACCCAATGATTTAACCACATTTTTGGCCATTTGACAAGGATTTCTGGCAGAATCCTTGAGAAGTTACAAAAGGGTTACAGTGCCACAGAGAAAATCTGAAATACACCTATTTTTTGCCATTTCACCGTACTTTTATTACATCGTTTGCTATACTAGTCTCGTGAAAGGCGTAGGGCGCATGTGATGTGCTAGTCCTTACACTTGAACGCATATACCAATAGTTCAATCCAATACTTATCTGAGAGAGGCCGGTGCTTTGCATCGGTCTTTCTCTTTTTTGCGCTAGCAAAGGGTTCAAGTCACGGTCCCAGCACCTACCTTTGCATAAAAATGGCAATAGTGCTATAATCGAACACGTATTATAGGGAAAGGACGAGTTGTTATGGCAGACATTAAGAAATCATTTGAAGATATTGCAAACTGGATTAGAGAAGGTAATCCCAACAATATGAACGCAGCACTGGATCCTGAATTCGTAAGTCACGATGACCAGGAGATGACTTCAGTGACAAGATACAAGGTACAGGAGTGGGAACTGAACCAGAGAAATCAGGTTCATGGCGGTGCAGTTACTGCTATGTTCGACACTGCTATGGGTTCAACAGTTGCTGCTTACAGCGGCAGAAACGTTACTACAGCTGAGATGTCAACAAGCTTTGTTAGACCATTCTTCGGCGAAGAGTTTGACTTCGTTTCAAAGGTTATCAACATCGGCAGAAGCCTCAGCCGTGTAGAGTGCAAGGCT
Organism: Candidatus Colimonas fimequi; assembly: GCA_018065295.1. Lineage (GTDB taxonomy): Bacteria > Bacillota > Clostridia > Peptostreptococcales > Anaerovoracaceae > Lentihominibacter > Lentihominibacter fimequi. The sequence goes on from JAGHTQ010000064.1 coordinate 2,083, forward strand.
TATAACGTAGAATCAGGCAAGCTGGTTGCTACCGCTCATGCTACTTTCGCTTATATCGACTGGAGATAGACGCGATAAAAGAGAAAAAAAGGGTCTGACCTGTGTACGAAATTCCGTACCGGGGTCAGACCCTTATTTTATTCTGTTTCTTCAGTACCGGCCAGGTGGCGGATGTAATGAATGATGTTATGCATTAATGCCTTGTCGTTGTCATCTGAAATGCTGTAAAGTATGCAGTTCAGATCAGGTTTCTTCTTAGTCAGGATGTTCAGGTCTGAAGTAAGAAGAGTAGTGTGGTCTTCTTCAGGCTTCTGGCTCATAGCTTCCATGAAGAAGTTAGCCATGTCTTCGTTTGACTTCCATGTTGTGTAGACTTCTGATGGTTCATAATCTACATCGCAAAGGCCTGCAGTTGTTCTCAGGGCTGAATTCATCTCCTTAAGTGAGTCGGCAGTCTTACTGCGTCCTGTCATGTTAAGAGTGAAATTGCTGCCCTTAAGCTTGATGTTTGAAATTGCATTAGCTGAGATGATGTCGCCACTCTCTTCGTCCTGATAGAAGATGCCAGTGTCTATTGTGTAAAGCATGCTGATGATGCTTGCTGAACTCTCATGAGTGAGAACCTTCTCAGGTAAAGTGGTTTCGCTCATTGTATAAACGAAATCTGCTTCAATCTTGTCACACTTCTTCTCCAGCTTCTCGAATGCCTTGTCGAACTTCTTCTTCATTGATTCAACGTTGTTGTCGTCGATAACAACGACAGCTGTTGCTGAGTATGGAGTGCCACATTCTGAAACCTTACAGTCAAATGATGCCAGCTGGAACAGTTTACCGCTGCTCTGGTTTGTAGCCAGGTAGCTTCCAACTATGTCGATTGGGTTAGGGTACTTAGCTGTGTAGTCGAAGGAATCCTTGTAGTTCTCGATAGTCATCTTGATCTCGTAGGCATTAGTGTAAGTTGGCTCCTGATATTCAACCTTCCTGTGAAGCTTAGCGTCGAATGCATATGAGCCGCCTATCTTAAGATCTGGCTTCTTGCGCTGGTTGATGCTAATGAGTTCATTCATCTTAGCAATGTGCTTATCAGCAAGAACTTCTGAGCCTAAGAATCCTTCTGCAGTTGTCTCTGTAATAATCAGCTTCAGTGTGCCGTGCTCTTCAGGTCCTACCAAAGAAGTGAGTGCAACAGCAAGTGGCTGAGTTGATGAAGTCATATCGTTAGTATCAACTGCTACGTGAAGTGCTAATTTGTCTGCCTTGATACCTTCTGTAGCCTTGTTCTTAAGAACCATGCAGTGCTTGCCAGTAGCTACAACTTCGATGTCGTGAGCCTTAGCCCATGAGCTAACGTAATCTTCAACCATTGAAAAGTTAGCAGAGTCATCTGAGAAAGTACCGGTTAATCCAGTGTAAGTTTCTTCTAGTATCTCATCAAGGGCGCCTTCTTCGCTATTGCCGCTGGCGCAACCAGTGAGAAACATCACGGAAGCCATGCAGATGGCGACCATGAGTGTCAGAATCTTTTTCATATCTAATTGCTCCTCATCGCTATTAAAATCTTAATTACATATGATATAATACACTATAATAATTATGAAATGTAATGTTTTGGTGAATTTTTAACAAAAATAGGAGATTAGCCCATGGCAATTATGGAGACAATGAAGTTCACAATTCGTGAAACTGAATTTAAAGATTATGAACATTTCGCTAGAATGGAGACTGATCCAGATATCATCAGATTCCTTAGCTTTGATTCAGATAGAACATATGAAGATGTAGTTACTGAATGCTTCCATAACATTCAGGATCCAATGAAGCAGGACTACACAATCGTTGATAGAGAAACAGGTCTGCCAGTTGGCAGAATCTATCTCAGCAGAATCGATAAGAGCACTGATTCACTTGATATAACTAAGTATTACATGGACAAGGCATACTGGGGTCACGGCTACAGCAGAGAAATCCTCAAGGAGCTGCTGGAGTACTGTTTCACATTCCTTCACATGGAACGTGTTACCCTGGACCACTTCGCTGGCAACAAGCGTGCAGCTGCTCTCTACACTGGCCTTGGCTTCAACGGAGAGGGTGTTGCTAGAAACGCAACTAAGAAGGACGGCAAGTATTACGACCTTCATTTAATGTCCATTTTACGTTCAGAATTTTTCGGTGAAATTGATTAAAATAATCCTTGTAATGGTAAATTGGCTGTGCTATAATCCTATATGTTCGAGTCGACTGACGTTAGTTGGCATGAACAACCAACGGCAGTAGAACTATTGATTAAGAAATAGCGCGAAAGCTTAAAATACTAAGTTACAAGGAGGTGCGGTAGATGGCTAACAAGTGTGAAGTTTGCGGTAAGGGACAGGTTTCAGGTAACAACGTATCCCATTCAAACAGACATTCAAGAAGAAAGTGGAATGCGAACATTCAGGCTGTAAGAGTTGAAGAAAACGGAACAGTTAGAAAAGCAAAGGTATGCACTAGATGCATCAGATCAGGCAAGGTTAACCGTGCCATCTAAGTTTTAGATCTTAAAAGTCCATCGGATTCCGATGGACCTTTTTTGTTATCAGAAAGTTGGGAGTTCATTATGTTTAACATCGAGAATAAGATTGGTAACATTCACTATGGTGAGAACATAATAAGGAAGATAGTTTTGAAGGGCATCGACCAGTACGAAGGAAGGGTAATCCCTTACAACGTTGGCAGGAAACTGATGGGACTTGTTGGCATGAGACAGGTTAAGAACATCACGCCTAACCCTAATGGTGCAATTAAGATTATCAATAATACTGAGGAGACCGAAGAGGGCGCACCTAAGCCAGAACCAAATTATGAAATTCTGGTTTACTTAGTAGTTCGTTTCGGTACAAGTATCACAGATGTAACTAATGGACTCATTGACTATATTTATGAGTATTGTGATATCATCATAAACACTAAGCCAACCAAGGTAACCGTTAAGGTTACTGGTACGCTCAGTAAGAATCTTGTTAAGAGAGATATTGAGGTAAGCAGATAATGAACCTTCTTGACAATATTACAACTCTCAAGGGAGTTGGTCCCAAGAAGGCGGAGAATTTAGGACGCCTGAACATAGAGACTATCGAAGATCTTATGCTTTTCTTCCCAAGAAGCTACGAGGATCGCAGTAGAGTAGTTAATATTAATGAGCTTCAGTCTGGACAGAAGTGTCTGGTCAAGGGCAGGGTCGTCCGCAAATACGTGAATAGATACGGCAGGAAACAACGACTTGTGCTCAAGGTGACAGACGCCACCGGTGGCATTGAAGTCGTTTTTTTTAATGCCGCTTACATTGCTAAGGCAGTTCAGGAAGGGGAAGAATAC
>JAGHTQ010000139.1 GCA_018065295.1 Candidatus Colimonas fimequi
ATTATTGACGTGCCAGCAACTCGTGCCAAGGGCAAAGTTGTTCTGGCTATGGAATAAACTATAGAGGTGTGTTATGGATTTGAGATTACTAGACTTGAAGCGGGCGATGCCGCAGGTATCGCAGCAATGTCCAAGATGGCAAGCGAGATTGTGAAGGAGCACTTTGATCCTTTAATCGGTCCCGAGCAGAACGACTACATGATCGCCATGTTTCAGACAGAGGAGGCCATAGCTGGCCAGCTGGAGCACGGATATAATTACTATTTCGTGTATGGTGACGCGGGCGATGCGCCAATTGGCTTCACTGCGTTTTATGAAAATGACGATGTGCTCTACTTGAGCAAATTTTATTTGTACAAAAATCTCCGCGGCCAAGGCCTAGCTCACCAGCTTCTTGCCTTCGTGGCCGAAGCCGGTCGCACTCGCGGCATGCGCTCCATCCAGCTTAACGTGAACCGTGGCAACAGCGCGGTTCAGGCTTACGAAGCCATGGGCTTCAACACTATCCGCACTCAAGTGAGTGATATTGGTGGTGGGTATGTGATGGATGATTATATTATGGAATATGTTTTGTAAGTGGAATATGCGTTTTTCTCCCAATATGATTGTTGATCAGACAAGTGTGGGAGATGAATTCTTCATAAAGGCCTGTCGACTCTAGAGTTTTCTCCCATAATTATTGTAATAACCGATTTGCTGGGAGACGAAGCTTTAAATCTATGAAATTACATGGAAATGTAGAGAGGATTACTGCTATTTTTTCTGTTAGTCTCCCATATCAGCATTCCTGAAGAACAAATAGGAGAAATATGTATTGTAACAGGTTAGTGAAAGTATGTATGTCTCCCAATGTTTATAAACTTTGGAACTTTGGGGAGAAACATAGCCTTTGAACCGGGATGTCAGAGTATTTATGTTCACAATTAGGCAATCCACCATTCCGTTCCGGCCCAATAAATGGTAAAATGTATTCACGGACAATAATGGAGGACGGAATTTATGGCTAAACGTGAGATCGTCGGCATGCTGCTTAGATGCCCACACGGCGATTGCAAGGAACAAGGTACATATGTGGTCAATGATGATGCGCTGGTGACAATCTTCCCGGTTTCAGGTGAAGAGGAGGCGCTTAAGTTTGCGGATATCATGGCATCCACAGGGTATGACTCGATTGAGATGTGTCCGGATTTCATCGCGGACGAATTCGAGAAGATTCGCAAGGTAGTAGGTGGAAGATGCAAGGTGGGACAGGTTAAGTTCTGCTACTGCGCACTGGCCAGCGATTACCTGTTAGACTAGAAATGAAAAAGGAGCGGTTATCCGCTCCTTTATTTTTTTAACTTGCCTTAATACTCTCCACAATCTCCTCCTTAACGGCTTCTACGTCCTCGACCATGAGGCGGCGGCCGCAAAGTTCGTCGGTGCAGTTACGGCATGTAAGCTTAGCGTTTGTTTCGTCCCAGAAACGTTCAGGATGAACGAAGAAAGTTACTTCCCAAAGGACGAAGATTACGATAGCCATCAGTGCCAGTGACCATGTGAAGATGCCTGGAATGAAGATGAATGGTGAGAACATCATCAGGTGGTCCCAGTTGAAGATACGGCATGTAGTGCAGCATCTGTTGTGCATGAAGAACACTCTGAATGGACACCAGAAGTATACGCAGATTACATCGCTCAGGTAGAAGCCGATTGAAATCAGCATAACGATCTTGTAGTCGATGATGTGGAACTTGAACAGAGTTGCAAGTCCAATGATCATCAGGATCCAGACGATAGCGATATAGTAAGCATCACGAGTGCTTGTCTTGATGAAGTCTACAAGACGAGCCTTGTTGATGTGATTAGCAATTTTCTCTCTATTGATATACTGCAAAACATTCTCGAGAGTATCCTTATTGAGCAGCTTGGCCAGGTGCTGAGGTGTCAGTACCTGTCTCAGGTGTCTCAGGTTAATTCTCTTGGTGATTGGAACGTAGTTGTTGCCGAAGTACTTCTGAGAACCCAGTGGCCAGTAGCCAGCTGATGGAATCAGCTGCATAACCATGTCGAACATCCATGCTATCCAAAGGAGATGGAAGACAGATAAATGTCTGAAGAAATTCAGACCTGTCATTACGTCGAACTGCTGCGGCCATGCGAAAAATACAACGAATGCTGCGACAAAAACTGCGCAGCGCGTAAGGAAACGCTTGAAATATACCCCTCTAAATGATTTGCCAGTTGCCACTACGATGGAGTGGGGATTATGCGCCATTATATACCCTCCAAATAACATACTTACGGACCTATTTTAACATACGCGAGGGGATATTTGTTACATTATGAAGAGTTTTGACGCCACAATTTTGCACGATTGTAGTATAATTAGTAATGACGATTAAAATAGACCAGCTATGGGCTATTGAAGACAAATGGAGTTAATACATGGCAATTAAGTTAATCGCCCTGGATCTTGACGGCACTCTCATTACCCGCGACCTGAAGGTGAGCAAGGCTAATAGAGAGGCTATCAGATGGGCAGCAGAACAAAATATTCACGTGGTCGTTGCCACAGGAAGATCAATGGGAATTGTTCCACCGGACGTATTCATGATTCCGGAGATCCGTTACCTGATTACAAGCAACGGCGCCATTATCAGCGACAAGCAGAAGGGCGTTATTTCACGTACCTGCATCGACGAAGAAGTCATGCAGCAGCTGATCAAGTCCGTTGACGGACTTGACGAGATGGTGGAATACTTCGTCGAGGGCGTGTCACATACCCAGACCAAGTTTTGGGAGATCGTAGAGAATGCCCACCGCAGGGGCCAGAAGTCACCGTATTATTACTATCATCGCGTTCCTGAAGCTGATTTGCCAAGCTTCGCGCGAAAGAATGCCAAGCACGTAGAAATGATGTGCGTCAAGTACGGCCTGGCGGCCGACCCTCGCGTTAAGATGGCTCTTCACGAGAAGGTACTGGCCATTGGCGGTGTTAAGGCGACTACGTCACTTCCTTTTGACTGCGAAGTTGTTAGCGGCAGAGCGGGCAAAGGTATGGCGCTCATGAAACTTGCGGACATTCTGGGCGTTGAGCCCCACGAGATAATGGCCATGGGCGACAGCTTAAATGACCTTGAGATGATTCAGAAGGCTGGCATTGGCGTTGCCATGGGGGATGCCCGCATGGAGCTTAAGCCAGAGGCTGATTTTGTGACAAAGACTAACCAGGAAGATGGCGTTGCTCACGCTATCTACGAGATGGTTGAGAAACATAGAGGTGTATAACAAATGATTGAGTGTGGACTTGTTGCACTGGGCGGCGCTATGGGCGCAACAGGAAGATACCTTATGGGCAAGGTGCCAATGTGGGATATTCCTTATCCAGTCAATACTTTCGTAATTAACGTAATCGGCTGTTTCGTTATTGGCCTTGTAATTGGCCTGGGGGACAGATTTGATATGGCGGATTCACGGGCAGCTCTCTTCATGAAGACTGGTATCTGCGGTGGATTCAGTACTCTCGCAGCCCTTTCTGCAGAATCACTTGACATGATTCAGAACGGTAGATTCGGCGCAGCATTATTATATTGTGTAGCAACACTTGTGGTTTGCCTGACAGCAACATATGTTGGAACATTAATGGCGAAGCTCAATGTGTAGATAAGAAATCGGAGGATTTATAGATATGGCTAAGACAAGAGTTGATATAGTTTCAGGATTCCTGGGCGCAGGTAAGACTACTTTTATTAAGGAAATGATCGCTAAGGTATATGCTGGCGAGCAGGTTGTTCTCATCGAGAACGAATTCGGCGAAATCGGCATCGATAGCGGATTTATGAAGAATGCTGGTATCGAAGTTACAGAAATGAACAGTGGCTGCATCTGCTGCACGCTGGTTGGCGACTTCGCACGTTCACTGAAGCAGGTTGTTGAGCAGTTCGCTCCAGACAGAGTTGTTATCGAGCCATCAGGCGTTGGCAAGTTGAGCGAAGTTGCAGAAGCAATCAACAACGTAAGCGATGAAGCGGGCGTTGAAATCAACAGCAGAATCGCAGTTGTTGACGGTAAGAAGGCTAAGATGTACATGAAGAACTTCGGTGAGTTCTACAACAACCAGGTTGAGAGCGCAACTACAATCGTAATCAGCCGTACTCAGTCAATGGACGAAGCTAAGCTGATGGAATGCATGGACCTGCTCCGTGAGAAGAACGCAGAAGCTACAATCATCACAACTCCATGGGATAAGCTGACTGGCGAAGCTATCCAGGCTGCAATCGAGCATGGTCACGACTTAGAGAAGGAACTCATGGAAGAGTGGGAGCACGAACACGCTCATCATCACCATCATGATCACGACCACGACCATGAGTGCGATGATCCAAACTGCAGCTGCCACGACCACGATCATCATCATCACGATCACGACCATGAATGTGACGATCCTAATTGCCACTGCCATGACCATGACCACGACCAC
>JAGHTQ010000004.1 GCA_018065295.1 Candidatus Colimonas fimequi
ACTATGAATAGGGGCGCTTTATTATTGCCTGTAGTAAATTAGATTGTATACGCAAAGTCATCTGCTGCATGTGCTGCATCCAGAATCTTGCCAACCTGTGCACTGTCACCCAGATTGTAAACTTCAATACCAGCTGCTTCAGCATCTGCCTTAACCGCTTCATAGAGTGCATTGTTTGAAGCGTATCCAACTGCCAGAACGCTAGTGTCTGGTGGCAGCTCAAGGTGAGGAGTCTCATCCTTCTTGTTGTTGTATGCCTCAACGCTAACAACTCCAGTAGCGCTACCTGTAATTGTAGTTGTTGGCAGAGTCTTAACACCCAGTCTCTTCAGATCCAGAAGTACTGGCCATCCGCAACCAGGATCAAATCCTGCGCCAATCTTAGCAATATCGATAACAGCGATGTTTCTGTTACTTGAATTCATCAGCGATGCAATCTTCTCAGGAGTTTCACTTCTCCATGCGTTCATGAAGTACAGCTGCTCAGCACTGATTGAACCTTCGTGAGCCATATATGCTGCAACTTCGCATCCAACTGAGCTACCGCCGATAACAACAACGTTCTTACCAGCAACTTCGTCTCCGCTGAGAATGTCGGCTGCACTGACAACCTGAATGCCCTCTGTTCCTTCAAGTGTCAGGCTCTTTGATACAGCACCAGTTGCGATTACAACTGAATCGAATCCGCCAGCCAGAATATCTTCTGCTGTCCCTTCGCGTCCCAGTTCTACCTTAACGCCATTCTTAGCAAGCATCACCTCATAGTACTTGATCAGTGTATTGAACCCACCCTTAGCAGGTGCAGCTGCAACGATATGAAGTGTTCCGCCAATACGGTCCGCCTTATCCCAAAGTGTCACATTATGACCTCTCGCTGCTGCAGTCAGAGCGAACTCACTTCCTGCAGGGCCTGCGCCAACTACCAGGATATTCTTTGGCGTATCAGCAAGCTCCAGTTTCATTTCATATTCACGTCCTGCTGTACCGTTAACCAGACACTCGATTGGCTTGCCGAAGAACATTCTAGCAAGACATCCCTGGTTACAAGCAACGCAGTGACGAATCTCATCTGCTCTGCCTTCGCGAGCCTTATTCACGAAATCAGGATCAGCAATATGACCACGAGCAACACCGCAAAGATCAGCCATGCCAAGTGCAATCAGCTTTTCTGCTACTGCAGGATCGTTAACTCTGTTACCAGCCATAACCGGTACGTTAACTGCCGCCTTAACTGCTGCTGCCAGGTATGCGAAGCCGCCTCTTGGCAGGTCGCCAGGAAGCTGTGGCACCTTAGTCTCATGCCATCCACCCAGGATATCGAACATATCTATGCCAGCATCCTCCATTACTCGACAAAATTCTACGCACTCTGCATTAGTATTGCCGCCTTCCATGAAGTCGTTACCTGCAACTCTCATAATGAGCGGGAAGTCAGGGCCAACGGCCTCACGAGCCATAGTTACCATTTCAACTGCGAATCTGCATCTATTCTCCCAGCTGCCGCCGTATTCGTCTTCACGAAGGTTTGTGAGCGGTGACAGGAACTGGCTGAGAAGATAGCCTGAACCTGCAGAGTATTCAACGCCATCAAATCCGCATTCCTTGGCACGCAAAGTAGCTGCAACGAAATTCTGCTGCATTGTCTTAATCTCTTCAATTGTCATTGCTCTTGGAGTTTCTCTGGTATATCCAGAATAGACAGCTGAAGGAGCGATAGTCTCTGTATCTCCGTATACGTATTTCTTAACGCCATAACGGCCAACCTGCATGAATTCAGCGATTACCTTGGTACCACGTTCATGGATACCTGCAGTGAATTCCTGAAATCTTGGGATGAACTTGTCCTCTGACATATCGAGAATGCCAGCATATCCCTTGTAGCCGTCGATGCACATGCCACCGGCAACGATAAGACCTACGCCGCCCTCGGCTCTGCGCCAGTAGTACTCGTTGAGTCTAGGTGTTGGCGCACCATCATCAGTGTACTGATGATGAAGTGCTGACATTACAATACGGTTCTTCAGCTCCATCGAATTGATTTTGATAGGCTGGAAAATGCGATCATACTTCATGATAAACCTCTCTATTTACTTGAAACAAATTTCTTTCCTTTTAGTCTTAACAAGTGATATTTTACCATCACATACAGCCCGCACGCAACACTACACAGCAAAACACCCTGCTGAGGAATGCAGGGTGTTTTGGCAGACATTATTTTTTACTATCAAGGATTCCTTAGTTAAAACAGGAAGTGAATTGCTAATGCTGCGAGTGGAATTGCTACCAGTGTTCTCTCCAAGAAGCATACGAGCAGTTCCCAGAACTTAACTGGTGACTTTGTTGCCAGCATAACAGTTGCAGTCTCTGAGAAGAAGATAATCTGAACCATTGATACTAAGCAAACGAAAATTCTCGCCTTAACTGAAATTGCAACAGTTGCTGCAGTTCCGTTCATAACCAGAACTGGCAGGAACATTTCTGCAAGACCTACTGGCATTGAAGGTGCGATTGCTGCTGCATCTGGCACCTGGCAAACCATGAGGAGTGGCTGGAAAATGTAACCGAGCCATGTGAATACAGGTGTGTATTCTGCAACGATCATTGCTGATACACCGATACCTGAAATCATTGTCAGTACCTGTGGCATGATTACAACGCTATCCTTAAGTGAATAGCCGATATCCTTGTGAACGCCTCTTGCAATACCTGCACGCTTAACTGCTCTTGATACACCGCGAGGAATTGTCTGTGCTGTGAAACGTACTTCGCTCTTACGTTCTTCAGCGGACTGTTCTCTACCGTTATAATATACGTCCTTCTTCCATCTGATAGGTGGGATTCTTACCATGAGAATCTCGATAATGAATACCATGATGAAGCTGATTCCGTATATCTTAGCGAACATGTCACCAACACCTGCTGTGTCAATAACAAGTCCTGCGAAACCAATACTTACAGCTGAGAAGCCAGTCATGATAGCGACCATTTCTTTCTCAGTGTAAACATTGTTCTTCCAAAGTCTGTTTGTGATAAGTACACCAAGTGATGATGAACTTACGAATGATGCTGTTGCATCCAGGGCTGCCTTGCCAGGAACCTTGAAGAGCGGTCTCATCAGTGGCTCCAGGATAGCGCCGATTATTTCTAATACCCCGTAATTGAGAAGGAACGGCATAAATACTGCACCTACAAGGATGATACCGAATACACCTTTGCAAATAGGTGGGATTACGTTACCGCCTGTCAGGTCACTTACGATTACCTCTGGCGCGTTAACACCCAGATTCAGCCATGCTGTGTATACGATTACGTAGATCATACCCAGTGCGAAGAACAGTGTATGTACTACTGAGTCGTTGGAATATACATCAAGCAGGATGTTTGAGTGCTTGCCCTTGTCGATGTACTTGCAGTAAATATGCAGAATGAAGTTTCCAGTGATTACGATGGATAAGATCCAGTAGATTGCGCTACCGAATAAGTCCAGGAATCCATTATAAAGGAAACTGAATATTGTTTCTGAGCTGCCATCTGCATGGTGAATTGAGCAGAAGAATACTGCAACACCGATTATCGTGCAGATGATGAATAACACGATACCTAATGTTTTCTTGGGTCCATCCAGTTTTATGTCGTCCAGCTCTGCTGACGGCATATCTGGGTCAAGAAGCGGCTTCTTGATTTCATTAATCTCCATAATCATTTTTCCCTTCGCGATTTATCTTACTTCTGCTTCTTAGCTGCCAGGATTGAAAGATATTCAAACACGATGTTTGCAGCGAGATATGCAGTAGTTTCACCAGCTGTATCGTATGCAGGAAGAACTTCTACGATGTCGAATCCGATGAAGTTCAGGTCCTTAATGCTTCTTACCAGATTGAGTGATTCATATGATGTGAATCCTCCAACTTCTGGTGTACCTGTTCCTGGCGCGTATGCTGGGTCTACGAAGTCGATGTCAAATGTCAGGAAGCAAGGTGTATCTCCAACGCGGTTAAGGATTTCCTTAATCAGTGCGTCAAATCCCATTTCACGAACCTTGTGTGCAGGAATCAGTTCCATGCCAAGTTCTGCTGCCAGTCTATGTTCGTCTGGATCATAGAGTGAGCCTCTCATGCCGATCTGAATTGAGTGTGATGGGTCGATGAGGCCTTCTTCGATAGCGCGACGGAATGGAGTACCGTGATTGTACTTCTGTCCGAATACTTCATCACAAAGGTCTGAGTGTGAATCGAAGTGAACCAGTGCAACTGGGCCGTGCTTCTTAGCTACTGCACGAAGCTCTGCCAGTGTGATTGAGTGGTCGCCACCCAGTACGATAGGAATTGCTCCTGTTTCGCAAATGCTAGTAACGCCTGCTTCGATTGCATCATATGTTGGATGGATATAACCAGGAGTAACATTGAAGTCACCCAGGTCAGCGCCCTTAAGGCTGTCCATGATGTTTACCTGAAGAATTACGTTATTTGGCTTCATCATTGCAGAAATGCTTCTGATTGCAGCTGGGCCGAATCTTGAACCTGAACGGAATGAACTTGCTGTATCAAAAGGTGCGCCTGCGATTGCGAAGTCAAGACCCTCTGCTGAGTCTAATCTTGGCATTCTCATAAATGTTCCCATATTACAAAATCTTGGTGATGATAATGCGCTTGCTGGCTGTTTAACGTCCATATTTATTCTCCTTTTCTCCATTATTGAAAATAATAAACCCCTGATATACAATAGAATCAAGGCTTACAGGGATTCTGATAACAATTGATTAACAAAATAACCTTATCATAATAATCAAAATCTCGGTAATTCCCCTTATTTCTATGTTATATGATTTACCATATAACCACTGTTCATAGCCTAGGAGAATTATATGAATTTAAACTCATTCGCATATGTTGCAGAGATTGAACGCTGCGGATCAATTAACAGAGCCGCTCAGAATCTATACACATCACAGTCAAACCTGAGCATCGCTCTCAAGCAGCTGGAAGACGAACTTGGCTACTCTATTTTCAAGAGAACAAGCCACGGCAGTGTGCCTACGCCAGAAGGCTACCTATTTATACAGTCAGCCAAGGCAATCCTTGCAGAAATCGAGAGAATAAACGAAATACCTAACAGAACTGGTTCTGCAGATACAATATCCCTGTCGTGTAACTGGTCAGGTCAGATCCTCCAGACGCTTGTGGATTTCAAACAGCATCACCATTCTGTTAACGAAGATACATATAGAGAAACCAGTCTGCGTCAGAACTTTGAATGTATATACGAGAATCTCTACAGACTGGCAATCATCGACTGTTTCCATTCGCTGTCCGATTACTACCGCCAGGAAGCTAAGAACACCAATCTTGATGCGATCGTTTTGAAGCGTAACCTTCCTGCCATGGCCCTCATGTCCAAGAACCATCCGCTGGCTAAACAAAAGATGGTATCCAAGTCAGAAGTGTACGGGTATCCTTTGGTTTTGTTTGAGGACTATCGCGATCCTGACCGAATCAAAACCATGGGTATGGAGAATCTCAACCAGATTCTCTACCTCTATGACCGCGGCGGTATCTTAGACGTTCTTCAGGCCAGCAACAGCGTATCCATACTGAAGGTGGGTACTTTCGTAGACCTTGATAAGCACGATCTGATTGAGCTGCCGATTCACGATTTCGGCGAATCCTACGACGTTATTTTGCTTAAGCGAGAATACTATCAATTGAACAATAGAGAGAAAGAATTTATTGACCTATTATGTGGGCGATTATAATCAACAATGTTGACCGAAATGTCCATTAAGTTGTAAAATTAAGGGTAGAGTGTGAAAGAAAGGAAATTAAGTTTTATGGCATTTGTTCAGAAACAGCCTCGCAAATGGGGTGACCGCAGAGACGGTGTTTGGGTCAAGGATGTTCCTGGTTTAAACAAGGTTATGACTTGTCTGTTCCCTAAGAGAACAGAGTCCGAAGTGTGCCTTCAGCAGGATATTGATGTTACAGAATTACTTAAATATATAGAAGAAAAGAACGCTAATAATCCAGAGTACAAGACAACTCTTTTCCACTGCTTCGTTACAATGGTAGCAAGAGTTGTTAACGAGAGACCCAAGCTCAATCGCTTCATCCAGGGTGCTCGTACATACGAACGTGACGAAATCACAATCAGCTTCGTCGCTAAGAGACGTTTCACTGATCACAGCGAAGAATCTCTCATGGTTTACAAAGCAAAGGGCGAACATACTCTAGCTGACGTAAGCAAGAGAATCGTTGGTGACGTTCACGAAATGCGTCAGAAGGACGCAACTGACGGAATCGACAAAATTCTTGACGTTGTTGGCGGACTGCCACGTCCACTTCTCATGGGCGTTGTTAAGCTTGTTAGAATTGTTGACTTCTGGGGCAAGAAACCTATTTTCCTAAGTGACGGCGACGCTAACTACACAACAGTGCTTCTTTCAAATCTGGGAAGCATCAAGTGCCCATCAGTTTATCACCATCTGAACAATTACGGCACTAACTCAGTTATGATTACA
>JAGHTQ010000099.1 GCA_018065295.1 Candidatus Colimonas fimequi
ATAATCTATGCGGGTGTGTTTGCGTTCACCCGCATTATTTGTATTATTTTATATTATTGCATTATTTTATTTTACTTGTTTTAGCAATGGAGGAAACTGAATATGGGAATCAAGGTCGGAATTAGTGGATTCGGTCGTATTTCGCGTGTCTGCATTCGTGCAGCAATGGATATGCCGGAGATCGAGATTGCGGGAATTAACGTGCGCAATGCTGCCTTGGAGTATATGGCATATATGCTCAAGTATGACACAGTGTTTGGACGTTTCCCTCGTGAGGTTAAGACTTACGAAGAGGGCTTGGTAATTGACGGTAGAAGAGTACCTGTTTACAGCGAATCGCTGGCAGCAAACATTCCTTGGAGTGAATGCGGAGCAGAGTACATCGTCGAAGGTACTGGTGCGTATAACACCACTGAGAAGGCACAGGTTCACATTGATCAGGGTGCGAAGAAGGTAATCATCACAGCACCTGCTAAGGATAAGGGAACACCTACATTTGTTATGGGTGTTAACCACAAGGAATACAAGAAGGAGATGAACATCGTTTCAAACGCTTCTTGTACAACAAACTGTCTGGCTCCACTTTGCAAGGTTATTGAAGATAACTGGGGCATTGAACAGGGTCTCATGTCAACAATTCACGCAGCAACAGCTAAGCAGAAGGTAGTTGACGCAAGATCACTTAAGGACTGGAGAACAGGCAGATCAGCATTCGGAAATATCATTCCATCAACAACAGGCGCTGCTAAGGCGGTAGGATTAGTAATCCCATCACTTAACGGCAAGATGACAGGAATTTCATATAGAGTTCCAACAAATGACGTTTCAGTAATTGACCTGAACGTTATGCTGAGAAAATCAGCTAGCTATGAGGAAATCTGCAGGAAGATCAAGCAGGCGTCAGAATACGGCGACCTTGCTGGTGTAATCGAGTACGTAGATGACGAAGTCGTATCAAGTGACTTCATCGGAGATACTCACACATCAATTTTCGATGCTAGAGAAGGCATCCAGCTTAATGACAGATTCTTCAAGCTCATCGCATTCTACGACAACGAATATGGCTATTCACAGAAGGTACTGGAGCTGATTAAGCACATGTACTCTGTGGACAATGCCTAGTTGAGGTATAAAAATGATGTGCGCGTAGCATTATTTGGAAGTTAATGCTGCCGCAGAAGAAAGGAGATTCAGATGAAAAAAACTATTAAAGACGTAAACGTCTCAGGAAAGAAAGTCCTGGTTAGATGCGACTTCAACGTTCCAATGCAGAACGGCGAAATCACTGACGATATCAGAATCACTTCAGCACTTCCTACAATTAAGTACTTAGTAGAAAATAACGCTGCTGTAATCCTGATGTCACACATGGGAAGACCTAAGGGCGAACCTAAGCCAGAATTCACACTTAAGCCAGTAGCAGACAGACTGTCACAGTATCTTGAGCAGGAGGTAATCTTCGCTCAGTCAGATGTTGTTGTTGACGAGTCAGTAGAAGCTGCAGCAGCAGCTCTTCAGCCTGGTCAGGTGATGCTTCTGGAGAACGTAAGATACAGAGCAGAAGAAACTAAGAACGCAGAGCCATTCACAGGTCAGCTTGCTAAGCTTGGTGAACTGTTTGTAAACGATGCATTCGGTACAGCTCACAGAGCACACTGCACAACTGCAGGTCTTGCAGCTTACATGCCAGCAGTATCAGGTTTCCTTATTGAGAAGGAAGTTAAGTTCCTGGGCGATGCAGTAGCAAATCCTGAGAGACCTTTTGTTGCTATCATGGGCGGCGCTAAGGTTGGCGATAAGATTCCTGTAATCGAGAATCTGATTAAGAAGGTTGACACACTGATCATAGGCGGTGGTATGTCATACACATTCTTCAAGGCTATGGGTTATGAAATCGGCAAGTCAATTCTTGACGAAGACAGCATTGAACTGAGCAAGACACTTATGGCTAAGGCTGAGGAAGCAGGCGTTAAGATGCTCCTTCCAGTTGACGTTGTATGTGCTTCAGAATTCAGCAACGATGCAGAAACACTTGTATGTGATGCTGACAAGATGCCAGCAGACATGGAAGGTTTAGATATCGGTCCTAAGACAGTTGAACTTTATGCTAATGCAGTTAAGGAAGCTAAGACTGTTGTATGGAACGGTCCATGTGGCGTATTTGAACTGCCTACTTTCGCAGAAGGTACTAAGGGCGTGGCTGCAGCACTGGCTGACAGCGATGCTGTTACTATCATCGGCGGCGGCGACTCAGCTGCAGCTGTTGAACAGTTCGGATACGCAGACAAAATGACACATATTTCAACTGGCGGCGGCGCTTCACTCGAATTCCTCGAGGGTAAGGTACTGCCAGGAATCGCATGCTTGGAGGAAAAATAAAATGAGAACACCACTTATCGCAGGAAACTGGAAGATGTTTAAGACTAAGGCAGAAGCTAAGGCTTTCGCTGAAGAATTTAAGGCACTGTACAAGGATACTGACGTACAGGCTGCAATCTGTGCTCCTTTCACTAACCTTGATCTGCTTGTAGAAGCATTCGCAGGCACTGGTATCATGGTTGGCGCTCAGAACTGCCACTTCGCTGAAGAAGGCGCATACACTGGCGAAGTTTCAGTAGCAATGCTGGAAGAAGTTGGCGTAGACCTTTGCATCATCGGTCACTCAGAAAGAAGACAGTACTTCGGAGAAACTGATGAAACTTGTAACCTTAAGCTGAAGAAGCTCTTCGAAGGTTCAATCAGACCTATCCTTTGCGTAGGTGAGAGCCTTGAAGAAAGAGACGCTGATAAGGCAATCGACGTTGTTAAGGGTCAGATCGAAGCAGACCTGGCAGACATCACTGCAGAAGACGTTAAGAAGCTGATCATCGCATACGAACCAATCTGGGCAATCGGAACTGGCAGAACTGCTACGCCTGAACAGGCTGAAGAAATGTGCGCAGTAATCAGAAACACAGTTATCGATCTGTATGACGAAGAAGTTGCTGATGAAGTTATCATTCAGTACGGCGGAAGCGTTAAGCCTGCTAATGCAACAGAAATCATGAACCAGGATGAAATCGACGGCGCACTGGTTGGTGGCGCTAGCCTTAAGGCTAATGATTTCATGGGAATCATTAATTTCTAATTAGCATAATATATAAGTATAAAAACGATTTTATAGGTATTAAATAGGAGGAAATAACATGGCATTTATCGAAGATGTAATCGCAAGAGAAGTCCTTGACTCAAGAGGTAATCCTACAGTAGAAGTTGAAGTACTTCTGGATGACGGCGCACTTGGCAGAGCAATCGTTCCATCAGGCGCATCAACAGGCGTACACGAAGCAGTTGAACTTAGAGACGGCGACAAGGCTAGATACCTTGGTAAGGGTACTCTTAAGGCTGTAGATAACGTAAATAACATTATCGCTGACGAAATTATCGGTTGGGAAGCATTCGACCAGGTTGGTCTTGACAAGTTCCTCATCGAACTGGACGGCACACCAAACAAGGGTAAGCTTGGTGCTAACGCTATCCTGGGCGTATCAATGGCAGTAGCTAACGCAGCAGCTGATTCAGTTGGTCTTCCACTGTTCCAGTATCTCGGCGGCGTTAACGGTAAGGTTCTCCCAACTCCAATGATGAACATCCTCAACGGTGGTTCACACGCTGACAACACTGTTGACATTCAGGAATTCATGATCATGCCAGTTGGCGCAGAAACATTCAGAGAAGCTCTGAGAATGGGCGCTGAAGTATTCCACAACCTGAAGAGCGTTCTGAAGGCTAAGGGAATGAACACAGCAGTTGGTGATGAAGGTGGTTTCGCACCTAACCTTTCAACTAACGAAGAAGCTATCCAGGTTATCATCGAAGCTATCGAGAAGGCTGGATACAAGCCTGGCGACGATGTAAGAATCGCTATGGACGTTGCATCAAGTGAATTCTATGATGCAGAAACTAAGATGTACAATCTGACTGGTGAAGGCGTAAGCAGAACAGCAGCAGAAATGGTAGCTTACCTGAAGGATCTGTGCGACAGATATCCAATCGTATCAATCGAAGACGGTCTTGCAGAAGACGACTGGGAAGGTTGGAAGCTGCTCACAGAAGAACTGGGCGACAGAGTACAGCTGGTAGGCGACGACCTGTTCGTAACTAACACTGCTAGACTTTCAGAAGGTATCGCTAAGGGCATTGGTAACTCAATCCTGATCAAGGTTAACCAGATTGGTACACTGACAGAAACTTTCGACGCTATCGAAATGGCTAAGAAGGCTGGCTACACTGCAGTAGTATCACACAGAAGTGGTGAAACTGAAGATACAACAATCGCTGATATCGTTGTTGGTCTTAATGCTGGACAGATCAAGACTGGTTCACTGTCAAGAACAGACAGAATCGCTAAGTACAACCAGCTTCTGAGAATTGAAGAAATGCTCGACACAGCAGCTGAATATGCTGGTAAGAATGCATTCTACAACATTAAGAATAAGTAAGAAATCTGATAAATATATATGAATATTGATAAAAATGTTAATCATTTGTCATTTTTTTCATTGATTTCGATTATGCATTATGGTAAACTTATGCAGTTAGTATAAGAGGAGGACTTATTAGTAATGAGTTTAGTTTTAAAAATCGTGCTTGCACTTGCAAGTGTAATACTGATTATAAGTATCCTGCTTCAGTCAAGTAACAGTGCTGGACTTTCAGGTTCTATCGGTGGCGGCGCTGAGCAGCTGTTCGGTAAGAAGAAGAGTCAGGGATATGAGGGAATTTTGAATAAGATTTCAACTGTTACAGCAGTAATATTTATTGTAGTGTCACTGGTTCTGGTGGCATTAGAGTAATCGTACTGCAGACGGCTACATAAGTTAATTTATTTTATTTTATTATTTATTGATTTTCGTATTTTAATGTTTATTTGAGAGGCGTCTATTATTGACGCCTCTTTAAAGCATAAGATACGAGAGGGAGGTAACTTAACAATGAATACTTTAGCAATCGTTGCAGTTGTAGCTGCAATTATTGGCCTGGCAGTTGCTGTAGCACTTGCTTCATGGATCAGCAAGGCTCCAGTTGGAACTGACAGAATGAAGGAAATTTCAGGCTTCATTGCAGAAGGTGCTATGGCATTCCTCAAGAGAGAATACAAGATTATGGTTATCGTAATCGTTGTACTGGCTCTGCTCATCGGAATCGCTATCAGCCCAGTAACAGCAGTTCTGTATGTATGCGGTGCTCTGTTATCAGTACTTGCAGGTTTCTTCGGTATGAAGGTTGCAACACTTGGTAACGTAAGAACAGCTAACGCAGCTATGGAATCAGGCATGAACAAGGCTCTTAAGGTAGCGTTCAGATCAGGCGCTGTTATGGGTCTTGCAGTATCAGGTCTCGGCCTGTTTGGTCTTGGCGTAATCATTTGCGTTCTTGATCTTGGAACAGTAACTCAGTGCGTAACAGGCTTCGGTCTTGGCGCATCATCAATGGCTCTCTTCGGAAGAGTAGGCGGCGGTATCTACACTAAGGCAGCAGACGTTGGCGCTGACCTGGTAGGAAAGGTAGAAGCTGGTATCCCAGAAGATGACCCTAGAAATCCTGCAGTAATCGCTGACAACGTAGGCGACAACGTAGGTGACGTAGCTGGTATGGGTTCAGACTTATTTGAATCATATGTTGGCTCAATCATTTCAGCAGTAACACTGGCTGCAGTAGCAGCAGTAAACTCAGGTGGTGCATTCAGTGAAGCAACAGCTGCACTGTTCCCACTCGTACTTGCAGCTATCGGTATCATTGCATCAGTAATCGGTATCATGATGGTTAGAGGTAAGGACGGTGGCAACCCTGCTAACGCTCTTAACGCAGGTACATACATTGCAAGTGCAATCGTAATCATTGCAACAATTATTCTCAGTAAGACAATGCTGGGCAGCTTCAACTACGCAGTAGCAATCATCGCTGGTCTGGTAGTTGGTACAGCTATCGGTAAGATCACTGAAATCTACACTTCAGGTGACTACTCATCAGTTAAGAAGATCGCAGAACAGTCACAGACTGGTTCAGCAACAACAATCATCAGCGGTATGGGCGTTGGTATGATGTCAACAGTATTCCCTATCCTTTGCATCTGCGTAGCTATCATCCTGGCTTACGTAACAGCTGGTCTTTATGGTATCGCTCTTGCAGCAGTAGGTATGCTTTCAACAACTGGTATGACTGTAGCAGTTGATGCTTATGGTCCTGTATCAGATAACGCTGGTGGTATCGCTGAGATGTCAGAACTTCCAGAAAACGTTAGAGAAATCACTGACAAGCTGGATGCAGTTGGTAACACAACAGCAGCTATCGGTAAGGGTTTCGCTATCGGTTCAGCTGCACTGACAGCACTGGCTCTGTTCGCATCATTCGCAACAGTAACTGGAATCGAATCAATCAGCTTACTTAACCCAATGGTAATCGTAGGTCTGTTCGTAGGCGCTATGCTGCCATTCATGTTCTCAGCTCTTACAATGAACTCAGTAGGTAGAGCTGCTAACCAGATGATCGAAGAAGTTAGAAGACAGTTCAGAGAAGACAAGGGTATCCTTGCTGGTACATCAAAGCCTGACTATGCACACTGCGTTGACATTTCAACACAGGCTGCACTGAAGGAAATGGTAGTTCCTGGTCTCATGGCTGTAATCGCTCCACTGCTCATCGGTATCCTTCTTGGTGTTGAAGCTCTCGGCGGAATGCTGGCAGGCGCACTGGCTGCAGGTGTTCTCCTTGCTATCATGATGGCTAACGCTGGTGGCGCATGGGATAACGCTAAGAAGTACGTTGAAGAAGGACACTTCGGTGGTAAGGGTTCAGATACTCATAAGGCAACAGTTGTTGGCGATACAGTAGGTGACCCATTCAAGGATACATCAGGTCCATCAATCAACATCCTGATCAAGCTGATGACTATCGTTTCAGTAGTATTTGCTCCATTATTCGTAGCAATCGGCGGACTGATCACATTCTAATTTGAGAATTAACAATGATATTAACCCGGTGGCATTTGCTGCCGGGTTTATTTTTGATTTGCGTGTGCCAGTCATTTATGTCTGGCATCGCTCCGATTCAGGTCTGACACCGCACAAATTTTGAGGTATATTTGAGGTATATATGACAAAAATTCCAACAGAAACAACTTACACAGGAACACTATCCAAGCATATGCGTGGCTTCGGTTTCGTCGTTTGTGACGACCTTGAAGGCGATATTTTCGTGCCTGCCAAGGAGCTAAATGGCGCTATGGATGGCGACGTAGTAGAGGTGGAACTTGCACCGGCATACCTTTGGAAAGATTCACCACAGGGCACAGTTAAGACCGTCGTTAAGAGGGCATTAACACAGGTGGCAGGTCGTTTCGAGAAGAGCGGCAAGTTCGGATTTGTTGTTCCAGACGGTAAGAAACTTAACGACGATATCTTCGTGAACAAGAAGAATTTCTCTGGTGCACAGACTGGAGATAGAGTTGTCGTAGAGATTATTGAATACCCTGAAGGCGGCCGTAAGGCGGAGGGTAAAATAACAGAAATCATTGGACACAGAGGCGATGCGGGCGCTGATATCAAGGCGATTGCCCGCAATTTTGGCATGCGCGAAACTTTCCCAAGCAGAGCCAATGCACAGGCGAAAGCGATAAGGAAGAAGGGCGTAACTGAAGAAGACATGAAGGGCAGAAGAGACCTTAGAGATAAGATCGTTTATACCATCGATGGAGCTGATTCTAAGGACTTCGACGATGCCGTTTCAATAGATAAATTACCAAACGGAAACTATCTCCTAGGGGTACACATTGCTGACGTTTCTCACTACGTTAGAGAAGGGGATTATCTTGATAAGGAAGCACTTAACAGAGGTACAAGCGTGTACCTTCTTGATCAGGTTATTCCTATGCTTCCTAAGGCTCTATCAAACGACATCTGCAGTTTAAGACCTGGAGTTGATAGACTTACTCTCTCCGTAGATATGGAGATTAATTCAGATGGCGATGTGGTTAATCACGATATATATGAAGCTGTGATTAACTCAACTGAACGACTTGTATATGATGACGTTTCAGACATGATCGAAAACGACGATCCTGTCCTGTTCAAAAAGTATGCGCACATTGCGCCGCAGCTTATGGCCATGAGCGAACTTGCTCTTCTTCTCAGAAAGAAGAGAGAAGCAAGGGGAAGCATCGACTTCGACCTTGATGAAGCATGGATCAAGCTTAACAAGGCTGGACGAGCAGTAGATGTGGGTATCGTTAATAGACGATCAGCCAACAAGCTCATCGAAGAGTTTATGCTTCTGGCTAATGAGACCGTTGCTGAGCACTTTTTCTGGATGGAGGTGCCATTCCTCTACAGAGTCCACGAAAAGCCTGAAATCGACAAAATAGAGTCTCTGAAGGCATTTCTGAACTCAATGGATATAGTTCTTCGTGGAAGTTCAGAGAACATTCACCCTAGATCCATCAGAAGCGTTCTTGATATGGCTAAGGGACAGGCTCACGAGAACGTAGTAAACTCGGTAACATTAAGGTCAATGCAGAAGGCATATTACGATACAGAGTGCAGAGGCCACTTCGGTCTTGCTCTCAGATTCTACAGCCATTTCACTTCACCGATCAGAAGATATCCAGATCTGATGATTCATAGAATCATCAAGGATATCATCCACAATGGAGTATCTGAATCTCTGGTTGCTCACTATAAAGAAGTAGCCCAGATTGCAGCAGACTTATCTTCCAAGAAAGAACGTGAAGCCATCGAGTGCGAACGTGAAGTTGAGAAGTTCAAGAAAGCTGAATACATGGAACAGTTTATCGGAGAGGCTTTCCCTGCGATTATCAGCGGAGTGACATCCTTTGGTTTCTATGCTCAGCTTGATAACACTATCGAAGGACTCGTCCACATTAACGATCTGGACGATGACTGGTATGATTTCGTAGAGAAGAAATACGCCCTGGTGGGCGAACAGAAGGGTAGAACGTATAAGCTTGGAGACAAGGTTGACGTTATCGTGGATAGTGTTAACGTGCCTATGGGCGAGATTAATTTTGTTCTCCTGGACTGGTTCAGATAAAACCGGATATCCGGATATAATAAGAAAAAGACGTCGCAAGCTGCGACGTCTTTTGAATTTTTTGTTATCTTGATTTGCCCCAGAACTGTCTTGTGAACATTACCAGCATTGTGAATATCTCAAGTCTTCCGATGAACATAAGAAGGCAAAGGAAGAGTTTAAGTCCTGGTGAGTATACTGCGAAGCAGCCCGCTGCTGTTGAAACACCGAATGCTGCACCTGTGTTAGAGAGCATAGCCAGGGCTGTTCCCATGGTTGTCTCCATATCCAGCCCCTGAATTCCCAGGATTATGGATGATGCCAGGAAAATCGCAAGGTAAGTCATGATAAATCCGCTGATACCTGATACGACTGGTGCAGGAATTACCTGTTCGCCTACTCTGATAGGAACTACAGAACGTGGATGAATTCTCTTGTATGAGCCGCGAACGATAAGCTTGAGCATTACTACGATTCTGATTACCTTGATGGAGCCGGATGTTGATCCGCCGCAGCCGCCGATGAACATGAGCATCAGAAGTATCATCTGACAGGTTACTGGCCAGATAGTATATGGCGAACGCACATAACCTGTGGTTGTTGCCATACTGATAATCTGGAAGAATGAATCTCTGAACGCATCATAGAGGCTCTCGTTTGAGTACTGGATGAGTACCAGTGTACTGATGATAATACCGCCAGCAATAATTATGAGAAATGCTCTAAGTTCAACGTCTTTGAGAACATTTCTTATATGACCACTTCTAATGTGGTTATACAGCATGAAGTTTATTGATGCCAGTATGCAGAAGATCGATATTACGATTTCGATATAAAAACTATCGTAATATGATACGCCTTCTGGATGGACCAGAAGTCCCCCTGTGCTGATGCTTCCCATGGAGTTAACAAGGGCATCAAACCAGCCAACCTTCGGTGAAACGACCAGGAAAATGTATTCTGCAACTGTCAATGCGATATACGTTGTATAAAGCACTCTCGTTGAGTCACTAAGTCTTACAGCCATCTTCTCGAATACGATACCAGGAGCCTCAGCTCTTGCGATGAACTGTCCGTTAACGCCAAGGGCTGGGAGTATTGAAAGTACGAAGATGAGGATACCCATGCCGCCAAGCCAGTGTGACAGAGCCTTCCACAGAAGCAAGCTGTTTGAGAGTACACCGTTTGCTACCGCTGTACAGCCTGTAGTTGTGAAGCCTGATGCTGATTCGAAGAATGCATCGACGAAGCTTGAGGTGAATGTTGAGAAGTAGTAAGGGAAAGCACCGATAAATGAGGCAACGATCCAGCAAAGTGCTACTACGAAATATCCATCTCTTGTTCTGAACTTGGCATCCGTCGACTTGAAGTGGAACATGAGGAATGCACCCACGATAATTGATGGAGGTGCTGATTTCCTGAATGCTGCAGCATCAAAGGAGTTATGTGTCAGCTCTGCATAAACCCAAGGAATGATCATGGCAATACCAACGATAAAGATGATTGCACCAAGGATTTTAATGATAGCACGGTAATTAATATTAAGTTGATTTGTGAATGTTTTTTCTATCTTCATGCGCACCTCCTTGATTAATGATCAGCATTCCAAAATCTAGGAGTGAACAGAATAAATAACGTATATAATTCAAGTCTTCCTGCCAGCATTGCTGCAGAAAGAACCAGTTTGCTAAGTGAACTGTAGCTGACAAAAGTGTGAATTGTGCCGATATCACCGAATGCAGGACCGATATTGCCAAGGCATGTAATTACTGATGAGAAGCATGTCTCCATGTTGATGTTCTCAAATGACAGAATGAATGTTCCAATGAACATAATGGCAATATACAGGTAGATGTGATAAGTAACACCTGATACTGTCTCTGCAGGAATTGATTTGCCGTTGATACGGATTGGCTCAATTGAGTTAGGGTGAAGTCTGGTACGAATACCGAAATGAATGTATTTAATAATTACCAGAATTCTGATGGATTTAACGCCGCCACTTGTTGATGATGAACATCCACCGATGAACATTAAGCAAAGGAGGAGCATCTGACAAACAATTGGCCACTTAATGTAGTCAGCTGTTGTATAACCGGTTGTTGTCATGATTGAAACAGTCTGGAAGACTGAGTCTAAAATAGCACTTGTGAAGTGATTGAAACCACCAGAAACCAGCAGCGCCAGTGCAATAGTTACAGATACTACAAGGATTGTAAGGGCGTAGAATCTAAACTCGATGTCTCTGAAGAGGTTAAAAATACCTCTTCTAATAGAGAGATAATAAAGGTTAAAGTTGATACCGCAAAGGAACATGAACACGATAACAACAATGTGAATAAACGGACTATCGAAATGTGCGAAACCTTCATTATATGAAGAGAATCCGCCAGTTCCTACTGTACCAAACGTATGGATTAAAGCGTCAAAAAGGCTCATGCCGCCGACCTTAAGCAGGATTGTCTCTACAACTGTAAATAACAGATATGTAATATAGAGAGTTCTCATAGAGTCAGACAGCTTCGGTGAAATCTTGCCAAGGGACAGACCTGGTGTGTCTGTAGACATAACGTTCTGGCCACTGATTCCAAGAGATGGCATAAGGGCGATGGCAAATACCAGAATTCCAACACCGCCAATCCAGTGGGTAAATGAACGCCAGAAAAGAATGCCCTTTGGCAGTGACTCAACGTCTGAAATAACTGACGCGCCTGTAGTGGAGAAGCCAGAAACTGATTCAAAGAATGCGTCAAATGGGTTTGTGAGAACGCCAGTTGTGAGGAATGGTAATGCTCCTACAACTGATGCTACTATCCAGCAAAGGGATACCAGGAGGAATCCATCTCGAAGCTTAAGTGATTCGTGTTCGCCAGTTGTCAGTACGAAGCAGAATGCGCCAGGGACAATGCATGTGAGCATGGCAAAAATAAATGAGTGCCATACACGAGGCTCATCGCAATATAAGGACACTAAAAATGATGGTAACATGGCTACGCCAATTACCATCATAACTATTCCTGTTACGTTGAGTACTGTTCTAACATGTATTCTCATAACGCCCTCGCCGCATCGTCAATAGACGATAAAACTCCTACTTTCTTCTGAAAAGATTAAATTTCTTTCTTCCAGTATCGTTAATAAGACCTTCAGTAACATCAAGATCGCTAAGCAAACTGATAAGAGTTACTCTGTCGTCTTCAATAATCTTAGTGTTGCCGTTAGGAATGATAACCTGGTTACCTCTATGAATTGCTGCAATCAGCATACCTGAAGGCAGGCCCAGTTCCTTAAGTGGCTTGTTAAGAATCTTCATTCTTGGTGTTGCTACAATTTCCATGATTTCGGCCTGACCCTGAATCAGCTGTGATGTCAGAACTTTCTTGTAGCCCTGAATGAATCTGATGATAGCACTTGTTGTGATATCCAGTGGATTAAGTGCCATATCGATACCCATGTCTGTGATGATTTCTGCATATCCTGCACGGCTAACCTTAGCGATAACGTACTTAACGTTATGTCTCTTAGCATTGAGTGCAAGAAGCAGGTTATCTTCGTCGAAACCAGTTGCTGTTACTACAGCACCCATCTGGTCGATATTTTCTTCTTCGAGAAGACCGAAGTCAGTAGCATCGCCGTTGAGAACCATTACGTTCTTCAGGTGTGTTGAAAGATAGTGACATCTCTCCTTGCTCTTCTCAACGATCTTAACTGATACGCCGAATGCTGACAGCTTCTGAGCCAGGAAGAATCCAGTCTTACCACCACCAACGATCATTACCTTCTGCAGGTTAGTGTACTTACCTCTCTCGTGAACTTTAGCGTTAAGTTCTTCGATAGGTTCCTTCTCGCCGATTACGTATACTGAGTCATTCTCTTCGATGAGAGTATCGCCGTTAGGGATGATGATCTTACCATTTCTTGATACGGCGATAACCAGCATGTTAGGAAGGTATGGTCCGACTTCACTAACGTGCTTATTAATCAGATCAGGGTGCTTGAATACCTTGTACTCGATGAGGGATGCTCCGCCCATAGTGAAGATACCATTACCCAGAGTGTATTTCTCGACGATGTATTTATAAATTTCCTGAGTGATGCCAAGGTCAGGGTTCACGATGCTGTCGATGTTCATTGTATCTTTAATGAAGTCGAACTGACTCATGTGTTCAGGGTCACGAACTCTGGCAATTACCTTGCTGCAGCCCAGCTTCTTCGCAAAGGATGCAATTACGATGTTCTGTTCATCGCTACCAGTAGTAGCGATTAAGAAGTCGTAAGAAGCGATGTTGATGTTCATGAGCGCCTTAGTTTCTTTAGCGTTGGCGTTCACTGTCATTACATCAATCTGTGAGCCCACTCTCTTCAGGAGTGCTTCATCTATATCCATTATTGTTACGTCGTGGTCGCCGCCCAGGAGTGCACTTGCTACCTTAACACCCAGCTTGCCAGCGCCGACAATTAAGATTTTCATGGTTTCGCCTTTCTAATGCGCATAGTACTTCTATCTTAAATATATGTAATTATACACCTAAACCCTATGATTTCAACATTTATTTGCAAGGGGAGCATGTAGGCATTAAAATGATAGTTGACAGTTTATAATAGAGAGGAAACAAATGAGCATTAAATTAATCGCACTTGACCTTGATGGAACTACTCTTAATGAGAAGGGAAGAATAACAGATAGAACTCGCACCACTCTTGAGGCGGCTGCTGAAGGGGGAGTTAACATTGTTGTTGCAACTGGTAGACCGTTCACAGCACTTCCTGCTGATATTTTTGATGTATCTGCTATCAGATATGTCATTACATCAAACGGTGCTTCAATAACAGATCTTAAGGAAGATAAGGTGATTTACAGAAACTGCATGTCACCTTTAACTGCTGAGAAAGCAGTTGAGCTTCTTAGAAATCTTCCTTATATAATAGAAGCTTTCACATATGGCGAAGCGTATATGCAGGCCGATTATTATAATCAGGTTAAGCGTACACGTCAGAGTTTCAGAGGTGTAGATTATCTCCTCAATACTAGAGAGCCTATGGAAGATATCTTCGGATATATTCTTGATCATAAGGAGGTTATTGAGAATATCAACGTTAACCTGGAAGATATAAGTGTTAA
>JAGHTQ010000109.1 GCA_018065295.1 Candidatus Colimonas fimequi
TGCCTGCTGCCTAAAATATCAAAAAGACTGAACCAATTTTCGTGGTTCAGTCTAATCTAATTTTTATTATTTCGTTTGTCTACTTGACGGATAGCACACCACAATCATCGGGTTTTGTTGTTATTGTTATTAAACGATGAGAGCCTTAACTCTAGCCATTGTTCTCTCTTCGCCCAGGATCTGCTGGATTTCCCAGATGTCAGGTGACTGGCTTCTGCCCATTACAGCGATTCTGATTACTTCACTTACGTGACCAACGTGACCCTTGTAGTCGTCAGGGTTCTTCTTGTAGTCCTTAGGTCTAAGCGCATATCCCATGCCGTCTGCAATCTGACGAATCTTCTCGAACCATTCGCTCTGATCATCAGCGTGGTTGTAAGTCTCAACGTACTTAGTGAGAATTTCCATTGCGTCTTCATCGCTAACGTTCTCAGGAATAGTTGACTCAATCTTGAAATAGTCATCGAAGAAGTAGCTGATGAATTCGAAGATCTGCTTAGCATAAATCAGGTCCTTACGAGGCTTCTTGCCATCTCTGCCAAGATCAAGAATCTTAGTCAGGTATTCTTCGTTACCTTCGAAGAGTGGCAGAAGTTCAGGCTGGAATTCCTTAGCCCAGTCAATGAGGAACTGTGCCAGGTCAGCTGCAGGAATCTTAAGGAGAACGTCCTTAGAAATGTCGTTCAGCTTGTTCAGGTCGAAGAGAGCGCCACCGCTGCTCATCTTCTCTGTTGTGAACTGGAATTCGTCTGCAGGAGTATCAGGGTTAGCGATTCTCCATTCTTCGAAGTTTGAATTGAGGATAGTCAGAAGGTATTCCTTAACTGCTTCTGGGTGGTATCCTTCATTTCTATAGTAGTCAAGTGAAAGTTCAGGGTCCTTTCTCTTGCTCAGCTTTCTCTTGTTGCCGTTCTCGTCGTCAATCTTCATGAGTACTGCAGTGTGGCAGTATGTTGGTGGTTCCCAGCCCATCTTCTCGAAAAGTTCCACGTGGATAGGAAGTGACATGAGCCATTCTTCGCCACGAACTACGTGAGTTGTTCTCATGAAGTGGTCGTCGATAACGTGTGCGAAATGGTATGTAGGAATGCCAGTTGCCTTAAGGATAACTACGTCCTGGAAGTTCTCAGGCATTGATACTGTTCCTCTAATCGCATCTTCTACCTTAATATACTTAAGTTCTTCAGTTGGTACACCGCCGATACCAGTTGACTTGAGTCTAACTACGTATGGCTTGCCAGCAGCGATGTTAGCTTCAATTTCTTCATATGAAAGGTTTCTGCTCTTCTCAGCGTACTTGCCGTAGATACCAGTAGTCTCTTTAGCTTCTTCCTGTGCAGCTCTGATGTCAGCCAGTTCTTCTTCTGTCAGGAAGCAAGGATATGCCTTACCTTCTGAAACCAGCTTCTTAACGAAGCACTGGTAGATTTCACCACGGTTGCTCTGGAAGTATGGTCCGTAGATGCCAACTTCTCCGTCTTCAGTAGCGCCTTCGTCGAAGTTAATGCCGAAGAATCTCAGTGATGAGATAACTGTCTCAACTGCGCCTTCAACGTATCTCTTATCGTCAGTATCTTCTATTCTAAGGAAGAAAGTACCGCCTGACTGGTGAGCCAGTCTCTCGTCGATAAGAGCGCCATAAAGGTTACCCAGGTGAATGAAGCCTGTAGGGCTAGGTCCAAGTCTTGTAACCTTAGCGCCTTCTGGCAGGTTTCTCTCAGGGAAGATCACGTCGTAATCTTCAGGAGTTTTATCTATGTGCGGGAATAACAGTTCCGCAAGCTTGTTGTAGTCCATGTTCTCTGTCAATCCGTAAGGATTGCTCCTTTCTTATATTTCTCAAATATTTTATCAATTATTTATGCTATGTGCAACGTTCCTTAGTCTTCAACACCAACCTTTTTGCAAAGGTTACTGATGGGACACCCTGAGCACTTAGGGCTTCGCGCTGTGCAGCAGTTTCTCCCATGAAATATGAAAGTGTGATGAGTTTCTGTCCATCTATTCTCAGGCAAAACTTTCATGAGAGCCAGTTCTGTTTTTAACACGTCCTTCTCGCTTACAAGACCGATTCTGTTTGTCACTCTGAATACGTGAGTGTCCACAGGAATTCGCTGCTCACCGAAACCTTCTGCCAGAACCACGTTGGCAGTCTTGCGACCAACGCCAGGAAGGGATACAAGTTTGTCATAATCATGAGGAACAACGCCGTCGAAATCCTCATTTAACTTCTTGGCTAAGGCGATGATATTTCTAGACTTAGTCTTGTACATTCCGATGCTTCTTATGCACTCAATTACGTCATCCTGATCGGCTGCCGCGAGAGCTTCAGGTGTTGGAAACTTCTCGAATAGAGCAGGTGTTACTTGGTTAACACTCTTGTCTGTTGTCTGCGCAGATAAGGTAACCGCGATGACTAATTGGTAAACATTTTCGTGATTTAAAGCGCATCCTGCGTCAGGATATGCTGCTCTAAGCCTGTCAATTACATCATTTATTTGTTGTGAATTCAGCAACATATTTGCGCCTCCTCTCAATTTCTATGGATAATTATAGCTAAAAATTATGAAAATTTGCCCAAATTCTAAAATTTTTTTAAAATTTTTTTAAAGCG
>JAGHTQ010000220.1 GCA_018065295.1 Candidatus Colimonas fimequi
CCCTTTGTGACCCAAAGGGTCCTATGTTTAGCACATTCTTTTTAAGGAGGACATGTCATGGATTTATTAATTAAAGGCGGTAAAGTTGTAACAGCTACAAGCACAATTAAGGCTGACGTTGCTGTAACTAAGGGCAAGATCTCAGCTATCGGTGCAAACTTAAAGGCTGACAAGGGTGCTACAGTTGTTGATGCTAAGGGTAAGTTAGTTCTTCCTGGCGCTATCGATGGTCACACTCATCTGGCAATGCCTTTCGGCGGAACAATCGCAACTGACGACTACTTCACAGGCACTAGAGCTGCTGTATGTGGTGGTACTACTACAGTATTTGACTTCGTACTTCAGGGTGTAGGCGAAACTATGGATGCTGCTCTCGACAGAAGAGATGCTATCTGTAAGGCTGATGGCCCTGCAGGCGACTACTCATATCATATCGGTGTTGGTGATGTTACTACTCCAGAAATGCTGGCATCAATGGATGAATGCGTTAAGAGAGGCGTTACTTCATTCAAGGTATTCATGGTTTATGACTTCGGCGTAGACGATGGTCAGTTCTATGAAACACTTCAGCACGCTGCTAAGATCGGCGCACTGGTTGGTGTACACGCAGAAAACAATGACGTAAACAAGGCACTCATCAAGAAGTACCTGGCAGAAGGTAAGACAAGTGCATGGTGGCACTACATGTCAAAGCACGAAGGCGTTGCTGGTGAAGCTGACGTAAGAGCCGTAAACCTGGCTAAGATGGCTGGCGCTGCTCTGTACATCGTTCATCTTGACAATGCTCAGGGTGTTGAAGCTGTTGCACAGGCAAGAGCAGAAGGTTACCCAATCTTCGCAGAAACTTGCCCACAGTACCTGGCACTTACTAATGACGTTTATAAGGACGAAGATAAGGGCTTCCCTAAGAAGTACGCTGATCTCGGCCTCAGACCAAGAGACTTCGTATGCTCACCTCCAATGAAGGGTAAGGCATCACAGGACGCTCTTTGGGCTGGTATCAACAATGGTTCAGTAAGCACACTGGCTACTGACCACTGCCCATTCCTCCAGTCAGAAAAGGATTGGGGAATCGTTAAGAAGGATGGTACTCCTGGTGACTTCACAACTATTCCTAACGGTTGTGCAGGTATCGAAAATATGTACCCATACATCCTGTCAGAAGCTAACAAGGGTAAGACTACATTTGAAAGAGCAGTTGCTATTTCAGCTACTAACCCTGCTAAGCTGTTCGGTATCGACGACAGAAAGGGTTCAATCGAAGTTGGTAAAGACGCAGATATCGTTATCTACGACCCTAAGAAGAAGTTCGTTGTTAAGAACGCTGAGAACCAGCACGGTGCACTCGACCACACTGTATGGGAAAACACTGAATTCAAGGGATATCCAGAAGCTGTATACCTCAGAGGTAAGTTAGTATTTGACGGCGTTGACTATGTTGGCCAGAGCGGCGACGGTCAGTTCGTTAAGTGCAACAAGGTTAAGTTCACTGGTCCTGAATTCTAAATCGAATTTACGATTGAACAATATTAAAGAGAGTTGCTTATGCAACTCTCTTTTTTCGTGCAATGAAACTCTGGATGTGACACATATTTGAACAGTTGAGCCATCATTCAACTATTTTTCTAAAGAGGGTTGACAGTTGAGCGCTTGTTCAACTATAATAAACTCAACAGTTGAACAAATACTCAACTGAATAGTCAAAATAACTATTAGGAGGACTAAATGGCTACTAAGAATTATTCATGCGATTGCCATGGTAAGAAATGTGACTGCGAGGTAATGCACGCAGACACAATTGAATTCGTTGAGAAGAATATCGTAGATGATAAAGGCCTTGAGTCAATGGCGAAACTTTTTAAGGTATTCGGTGACGGAACTAGAATCAGGATCCTTTCGGCGCTGGAATGTCATGAAATGTGCGTATGTGACCTGGCAGTCATGTTTGACATGACTAAGTCGGCCATTTCTCACCAGCTTAAGGTTCTCCGTGACAATAACTTAGTTAAATTCGAGAAGAAAGGAAAGCACGCTTACTATTCTCTTGCTGACGAACACGTTAAAGAGATATTAGACGTTGCACTGGATCACATCAATGAGTAATCACGAACACGAACATATTCACGACCACGGTGCTGAGTGCACATGCGGTTGCCACGACCACGATCATGAAGGTCACGACCACGTACATGAACATGACCACGACCACGGTGCGGAGTGCACATGCGGTTGCCACGACCACGATCATGAAGATCACGACCATGCTCATGAAGAACACGAACACGTGGAAGGCATGGTAGAGAAGACATATATCCTGGCAGATCTGGGCTGCGCTAACTGTGCGGCTAAGATGGAAGCTAGAATACAGAAGATGCCTGAAGTTGCAGAAGCATCAATTATATTCGCAACTAAGCAGCTTAGAGTAAGTGCCAAGAATCCGGATGCCCTGGTTGATGAGATGGAGAAGATCTGTCAGAGCATTGAATCACAGGTTCATATCGAAGGTAAGCCTGAAACAAGAGCAGCTGCACCTAAGGAAGAAAAGAAATCATTCTTCCAGATGTACAGAGAAGACCTGATTCCAATCATCGCAGGTGCTGTAATCTTCGCTGTTGGAATGATTCTTCACCACACAGTGGTAACAAACGACTTCACAATGCTTCCAGTATTTCTGGTTGGTTATCTGATTCTGGGATGGCCTGTGCTTAAGGAAGCGGGAACAAATATCGTTCACGGACAGGTGTTTGACGAAAACTTCCTCATGTCCATTGCCACAATTGCAGCTTTCGCAATTGGCGAATATCCAGAAGGCATGGGCGTAATGCTCTTCTATAGAATAGGCGAGTTCTTCGAGCACGTAGCTGTTGAGAGAAGCCGTGCACAGATTATGGATGCAGTAGATATGAGACCTGAAACAGTTAACCTGGTTCACGGCAACCATAGCCACGTTGTTCCTGCTGAGCAGGCGAAGGTGGGAGATCTGCTCCTGGTTCGTCCTGGCGATAGAATTCCTCTTGATGGCGTTATCGTTGAAGGCGAGAGCCGTATCGATACATCACCAGTAACTGGCGAGCCAGTACCTGTAGCAGCAACAGTTGGTACAGAAGTAATCTCTGGATGCGTTAACGAGCAGGGCCTCATTAAGATCAGAGTTGAGAAACCTCTTCAGGAATCAATGGTAACAAGAATTCTGGATTCCGTAGAGAATGCAGCTGCTGGTAAGCCACAGATTGATAGATTCATTACTAGATTCGCTAGAGTATATACACCAATCGTAGTTGCACTTGCCGTTGTTCTGGCAATCGTTCCATCCATCGTTACAGGAAACTGGAACTACTGGATCACGACAGCAATCACATTCCTGGTAATCAGCTGTCCATGTGCACTGGTAATCAGTGTCCCTCTGGCATTCTTCTCAGGAATCGGCGCTGGATCCAAAATTGGCGTTTTGTTTAAGGGCGGCGCAAGTATCGAAGCGCTCAAACAGGTCAAGGCCATCGTAATGGACAAGACAGGAACAATCACAGAAGGTAACTTCGTCGTTCAGAGCGTAGATGTATATGGCCGAAACAACGAGATGAGAGTTCTCTCCATGGCTGGAACATGCGAAGAGAATTCAACACATCCAATTGCTAAGAGCATTATGGATGAAATCAAAAAGCGCAAGATTCGCATGGTCAAGGCGGCTAATATCGAAGAACTGTCAGGTAGAGGAATCAAGGCAGACATCGATGGACGCGTGATACTTTGCGGTAATGTGAAACTTATGAAGGAGTTCGATATCGATCTTAGCGAAGCCAACCTGGATGACGCTATGACAATCGTTCTCGTTGCATTAGACGGTAAGCTAATCGGATGTATTAATATCGCAGATACTGTTAAGGCTGACGCAGTAAGCGCCATCGGTAAGATTAAGAAGGCGGGCCTTGTACCAGCAATGCTCACAGGCGATGCTAAAACAAGTGCAATGGCTGTAGCTAAGGTAGTTGGTATTGATAAGGTGTTTGCGCAGCTGATGCCAGCTGATAAGCTTGACAGACTTCAGGAGATTCGTCAGGAAGTTGGAAGCGTAATGTTCGTTGGCGACGGCATCAACGATGCACCGGTTCTGGCTGGCGCAGACGTTGGCGCAGCAATGGGAAGCGGCGCAGATGCTGCCATCGAAGCTGCTGACGTAGTATTCATGAATTCATCTGTAGAAGCGATTCCGCAGTCCATCGCAATCGCTAAGGCTACAGGAACTATCGCTTGGCAGAACGTAATTTTCGCCCTGGCAGTTAAGCTGCTGGTAATGGTATTCGGCGTACTTGGATTCGCTAATATCTGGGCTGCTGTATTCGCAGATACTGGCGTTGCAATGCTTTGCATACTCAATTCGCTGAGAATCCTTTGGAAGAAATTCTAGAAATTGACAAATAGACGGTGTACAAATAACGCTCTCTCTTGTATCATACTCGAGGGAGCGTATTATTATGAGTAAACAGACAATAACAAAAGTATCAATAGTATTAGTAGTACTTTCAGCAGTAATCTATGGACTGCAGCTGGCAATATTCCATGATCCGACAACTACTGTCTTCTATATATTCCAGGACTTCGCATTCCTGCCAATTTCAATTGCGTTAGCAACTTTGGTAGTGGGATATATCCTTGAAGAACGTGACCAGAGGGCGCGTATGCAGAAGACTAGAATGCTCACAAGTGCATTCTTTACTGACCTGGGTAGAGACCTTCTTATTAAGCTTATTGGAGTTACTGAGTGCACAGAAGAACTGGCCCAGATGATGGAAGAAGAGCACAGTGGCAAGAACACGCTGAAGGAATTAGAAGAACTTAATATTAAGATTCACTTTGATAAGTTTTTCGTCGCAGAACTCAAGGAGATGCTTGAAGCACACTGGAACGTAATGATGGTAAGCAGCTCAAATCCAATGCTTCTTGACCATGAAGAGTTCACAGATATGATTTGGGCAATCTTTCATATCAGAGACGAAATGAATAGAAGAGACATCGATAACTTGAGTACAGGAAACTGCAGACACCTTGAAGGGGATGCTGCAAGAGTGATGGAACTGCTTCTTTCAAACTGGATTCATCATCTGGACTACGTTAAAGCAGAGTACCCATACTTTTACAAGGAATCAGAACAGGAAATCGCAGAAATGATTCGTGCAAGAGTTAATCAGTAAATAAAAAACTCGCCAATTAATGGCGAGTTTTTTTGTTCATTTTCTTGCAAAGTGTGCACCAACTATCTGCCGCAGCACTTCTTGTACTTCTTGCCGCTACCACATGGGCAAGGGTCGTTACGGCCAACCTTAGGTGATTCGCGTCTTACAGTCTTAGAAGCTCTGTACTTCTTAGCGATTTCCTTCATCTTCTCTTCGCCGAGAATGTCAGCCCACTGTGGGAGACCATAGAGGTAATCTGCATCTGCAGCGATCATGTTGTAGAACAGAGTTTCAGGGATGATTTCAACTGTTACTTCTGTTTCTAAGTCAGCGTTCTCGAAGTCGTTCTTAGTAACGATGCTGTCGTTAACTCCGTCCAGGAAACCTTCGAAGATTTCTGGACGAACTTCGAACTTCTCAGCTAATTCTCCAACCTTACCAGTCATTGGTGTTCCAATTGTGTCAAGCAGGTAGCTGTAGATCTTAGTTTCAGCTGCGCTGTATTCTTCCCAGAAAGCCTTAAATGTTGCTTCTGTCTGATTCTCAATAATATCCTTCCACTGTTCGAATAATGTCATTTGTTTTCTCCTGATTGTTATTATTTATTCATTGATCTGCCGATTTCCATTACGTCGCCAAGTACTGCACTTGCTGTTTCAAGTGGACCTGCACCTGGGCCGTAGAACATGAGCTTGCCTACCAGGTTGCCCTTAACATATACAGCGTTGAACTGTTCAAGAACTCCAGCCAGTGGGTGGTATGATCTGATATGTGTAGGACGTACTTCGTATTCAAGTTCGCCATCTTCCTTAAGAGTAGCGTGTGCAATCAGCTTGATAACGCAGTCGTTAGCCTTAGCTTCTTCAATCTTCTCGATAGTAACGCCTGAAATACCTGTAGTTGGGATTTCACTTGGATGAACGTACTTGTCGAACATGAGAGCCATGAGGATGCTCAGCTTGTTTGCTGCATCGTGACCTTCAACGTCAGCTGTAGGATCAGCTTCTGCGAAGCCCTTAGCCTGTGCTTCCTTAAGAGCATCTTCGTATGACATGCCCTGAGTGCTCATCATGTGAAGAATGTAGTTTGTAGTACCATTAACGATACCGAGTACTTCTGTATACTTGTTAGCTCTAGCATTGTTCTTCAGTACGTTGAGAACTGGGATGCCGCCGCCAACGCATGCTTCGATGTTAAGAGTAACGTTGTTTTCTTCAGCAAGTGCTGTGAGTTCGGGATAGTTAGCAGCGATTGCAGCCTTGTTAGCTGTAACAACGTGCTTGCCAGCCTTCATAGCGTTTCTGATGAATGTGCTTGCTGGTTCTACTCCGCCAAGGAGTTCAATAACGATATCTATTTCTGGGTCATTGAAGATTTCATCTGGGTCCTGTGTGAACAGTTCCATTGGAACTTCGATGCCTCTATCTCTCGTTGTATCCTTCTCGAGAATCTTAACGATTTCAACCTTAGTACCAACGTTAGCTTCGATTTCTTCTCTGTTCATGTGCAGAGCCTTATAAGTTCCTGTACCGATGTTTCCCATTCCCAGGAGACCGATTTTAAGTGTCTTCATAACGATTTTCCTCCATGTTATCAATTACCAATAATTATATACCAAAGCGTGAGTTTTGTCTTGTGTTTTTTAGCCTTCAAAGTACAATAGAATGAGAAGAATTGAGGAGGAAATGGATTTATGTCAATGCATATAGTATTTGTGGAACCAGAGATTCCACCTAACACTGGAAACATAGCTAGAACCTGCGCTGCAACTGGATCATCTCTTCATCTTGTTAAGCCTCTGGGCTTTTCTATTGATGACAAGAGCCTTAAGAGAGCGGGCCTTGATTACTGGCCATATGTTGATGTTCACGTTCATGAAAGCCTGGATGATTTCATGAAGGAATACGGGGACAGAAGGATGTTTCTTGCAACTACCAAGGGCGGTAATATCTATACTGACGTTGAGTATAGAGATGGCGACATGATTCTTTTTGGCAAAGAAACAGCAGGTCTTCCTAGGGATTTCATCGAAGCTCACAAGGAGAATGCTATACGAATTCCCATGAGTGCAGACACAAGACTTCGCTCATTAAATCTTGCGAATTCTGCCAATATTATCCTATTTGAAGCATTAAGACAGCAAGGGTTCCCAGAACTGAAATAAACTTGGGAAATTCCTTTATTTTCAGTGAAATTCAGA
>JAGHTQ010000181.1 GCA_018065295.1 Candidatus Colimonas fimequi
GGTATGCTTCTTAGCCCTGCAGAAATCGCAGAGAGAACTATTAAGATGATGGGAGGCGCTGAATAATGGAAACACTGTTTGAATTCACTAAAGGTATGCGCGAAGACATCACAAGTTATTGCCCTGGATGTACTCACGGCATAGCACATAGACTTATTATGGAAGTACTGGAAGAGAGAGGAGCTCTCGGTAATGCAATCGGCGTTTCACCTGTAGGCTGCTCAATCGTAGCTCACCAGTACATGAACGTAGACATGGTAGAATCTGCACACGGTAGAGCACCAGCTGTAGCTTCAGGTATCAAGAGAGTTCACCCTAACCACTATGTATTCACATATCAGGGTGACGGCGACCTGGCTTCAATCGGCGCAGGCGAAATCGTTCACGCAGCTCACAGAGGCGAAAGAATCTGCACATTCTTCATTAACAACGCTATCTTCGGTATGACAGGTGGTCAGATGGCTCCAACTTCACTCCTTGGACAGAAGACTACTACAACTGTTGAAGGTCGTAAGAAGGAAGTAAACGGAAGCCCACTGAGAATGGCTGAACTGATCGCAACTATCGACGGTGCTGTATATGTTGAGAGAGTATCACTTCACTCACCTGCAGCAGTAAGAAAGGCTAAGAAGGCTATCGAACACGCTCTGGACGTACAGGAACAGGGTCTGGGATTTGCTTTCGTTGAATTCCTTTCAACTTGCCCAACTAACTGGGGTGTATCACCATCAAAGGCTCTGGACTTCGTTAAGGAGAACATGATTCCTTACTATCCAGTAGGTAAGATTAAGGATACAGCTTGGACATCAAACAAAGAACAGGAGGGTGACAAGTAATGGCAACTAGAAAAATGCTTCTGGCTGGTTTCGGTGGACAGGGCGTTCTCCTCATCGGTCAGATGATCGCATACTCAGCAATGTATGAAGATAAGAACGTTACATGGATGCCTTCATATGGTCCAGAAATGAGAGGCGGTACTGCTAACTGTACAGTAGTTGTATCAGATAAGCCTATCGCATCACCACTGCCAAGCTCATACGATACACTTCTTGCAATGAACACTCCTTCACTGCATAGATATATCGATGAACTTCAGCCAGGTGGAGATCTGTTCATCAACTCATCAATCATTCACGAGAAGGTTGAGAGAGACGACATCAACGTTTATTACGTAGATACAGTTAAGCTTGCTCACGAAGTAGTTGGTAATGAGAAGACAGCTAACATGGTTATGCTGGGTGCAATCATTAAGAAGACTAACGTTGTTGAGAAGGCAACAATGGGCAAGACATTTGCTAAGCTCATGACAGGCAAGAAGGCTAAGCTTATCGAGCCTAACATGAAGGCAATCGACGCGTGGGAAGAATAAGAGAAGAACAATATGGGAAGAACCATTGCAATAATGGGCCACTATGGTAGCGGCAAGAGTGAATTCTCCGTTAACCTGGCCATAAAATTAGCAGAAACTGAATCTAAACTTGCGGTTCTGGA
>JAGHTQ010000027.1 GCA_018065295.1 Candidatus Colimonas fimequi
CGAATTGTCATAATCTGACATTCCTCTAGTAGAAGATATTTGTTGCGCTGTCAGTAGATTTTACTTCTTACAGCGCATATATTCTCCCCTACTAGCGTATACTAAAAGAAAAAGGGGGAATGCCAGAATGGATACTACCGCCACTCGAGGTAATATCCTCGGTTCAAATCTTCGGTTCCTGCGTGAGATAACCGGCAGGAGCCAGGAAGAACTCGCCTATCAGATGCACATGTCTCGGAAGAACTATATGTATATAGAGACGGGACGGCGTGACACCAATCCTGATGATGCAATCATCATAGAGCGTGTCACGGATATTGGGATCGATACCCTTTTGCATGTGGATATGAGGGCGCAGCTCCTTGACTACCTGCGAACGGTCAGGAAGTCTACCGACTACAATAATTTCGTGGACGAATACGCCAAGCTATCGCGAATGGGCAAATTAAGTGTTGGAGATTTCATAGAGGAACTGTTACAGGAAGAAAGTATGGGAAGATAACAATTGGATAAGTGAAAATGAAAAGCGAGATGGGTGGAACTAACAAACGTATTGCCGCCAACCTTGTTTACTTAAGGCACTGGCGGGGTTACAGCCAGGAGGCTGTGGCCGAAGCACTCGGCATTACTAGAGTTATGTACGCATTTTATGAGACCGGGAGGAATCAGCCGTCCATGGACAGGCTGGATGAAATCGCTAAGCTGTACGGAATAACTGTTGGGATGATTATTCACAGGGATATGAGTGGGCATCACTTCTCACCCCTGATGCTCAGCGATTACGACGACATCGAGGAAAAGCTAGAAAAGTTCAAGGCACTTTCGCTTATTTCAAGGCGCCTTGTGATGGAGAGAATCCGCACTCTTCTAGAAGTGGAGACATCTCTATATGAAAGATTGAGATAAATGGAGAAAAAATCAGACAAAAAAGGCCAGACAAATCTGTCTGGCCTTTTTATATTCTCTGCATTTCGTTTCCTTCGCCTTGCTATTAGCCGAAGTAAAGGTTATTTGTAACGTATTCTGGATCGCTTGTTACGTCCATACCCAGAGCCTTGAGAGTGTTCTCATCCTTGTCACTTAAGATAGCTGTGCAGTGTGCCTTGCAGCCCTTAAGTTCTGGCAGCTTCTGCATTGCCAGTTCAGCTGTTGGGTTAGTCTCTGCTGAGATAGCCAGTGCTGTGAGTACTTCTTCAACGTTGAGTGTTGCTGTGTCAGCACCCAGAATGCCAGTCTTCAGCTTCTGAATGTTCTCCAGAATGTTAGTTGAAATCAGCTTGATTTCGTCAGCGATACCAGCCAGCTTCTTGATTGCGTTGAGTACGCATGCAGCTGATGCTACCATCAGTCTAGTCTCTCTACCGCTTACGTATGAACCGTCAACCATCTGGCCATCTGGCAGCTGGATTGCCATAGCAATCACGCTGTCTGAACATGCGCAG
>JAGHTQ010000230.1 GCA_018065295.1 Candidatus Colimonas fimequi
TCCCAACTGAATCTTCAGGACACAACTCAGAATATAACCCATGGTTCCGTAAGAGACCAGACCTCATTGAGAAGTACTGTACACACGGAACTGGCTGGAACCCAGGCGAATATGCTTACATTCTCAACGAATATCTCGGCAGAGAAGATACTTGGGAGAAGGAATATTCAGACTGGCTTGAAAACGGTGAAGTCGAACTGGAACGCGGCGAAGAATATGCATCAAACATCTTCAACGCTATCTATGGCGATCACACACCATTCCCATTCAATGCGAACCTGCGTAACAAGGGCTACATCACAAACATCGATGACGGCGCTTGCGTAGAAGTACCAGTAATTGCTGATGAGAACGGTATTCACGTAGTTGGAACACACACACTTCCAGCACACATCTCAGCACTGGTAAGCCATTCAGCTAAGCTGGAAGAACTGGCTGTACAGGGCGCAATCAATGGGGATCCTGAATTAGTCTTCCAGGCAATTCTCCAGGACCCACTTACTTCAAGTGTATTGAGCATGGAAGAAATCCATGACATGGTTCAGGAGATGCTTGATAAGAATGCGGAATATTTAAGTTATTTTAAAACATTAAAGCTCTAGGAGGTATTTGTAATGAAGAGAAGAGTAGTTGCAATCGTATTATCTCTGGTTATGGCTTTAGGCCTCAGCTTCTCAATGACATCATGCGGTGGCAATGGTGGTTCAGATGATGCTAACACATTAACAATCTGGATCCACAACAACGAAGATAGCTGGGTACAGTCATATCAGGATATCGCTGATGCTTACATGGCTGAACATGAAGGCGTAAACATCAAGTTTGAATCCTTCCCTTACGATGAGTTCGAAACTAAGGTACAGACAGCTCTGATGTCAAAGGACGGCGGCGCTGATATCTATGAACTCTGGGGTGGCTGGGGTGTTGACTTCGCACCATCAGGTGCACTGGCAGCATTACCAGATGAATGGGCAGAAGAAGTTAAGAGCGATGCATATCCATCAACTTACGGTGCTCTTGAATCAGACGGCAAGCTCTATGGTATGCCAATGGAATTCAACATCGAATGCGGTGGCCTCGTAATTAACAACAATGTTCTGACAGCAAATGGACTCTCAGTTCCTAAGACTTGGGACGAAGTAGTTGCTGCAGGCGTTAAGGCTAACTCAGAAGACGTTAAGGGTTTCGACTTCGTTAACTGGGACGGCGTAATGTATCTGTGGACTTCAATGATCCTTTCACAGGGTGGTAACTATCTTAACGAAGATGGTACTTTCAACCTGACTTCACCAGAAGCAGTTAAGGCTTGGAATGAACTGGCTGATCTGTTAACAAAGACTCCAGTAACTAACCTTGCAGGTCTTGATGATGGTAGTGATATCGAAGGATATCAGGAATGCTTCGCTGGACAGGCTATGATGGTTCCTCGTGGCCCATGGTGCCTGGCAGAAGGTGTTAATGACTATGGTCATGAACTTGGTAAGAGCCTGCTTTACGTTCCAATGCCATTCTATGGCGACAAGCCTGGATTCGCAGCTGAAACTGGCTGGTCAATGGGCGTAGCATCAGGTATCTCAGAAGAAAAGCAGGCACTGGCATTTGATTTCCTGCAGTTCTTCTTCTCAGACGATGTAATCATGCAGCACAACCTGGCATGTGGACAGATTCCTGCTAAGAAGTCAGTAGCACAGGATCCTGCATTTGTTGAAGCATTCGCTCCAGCAGAACCACTGGTAGGAATTCTTGATGACTCACAGTTCATCGGTTTCTTCAACACTGACAGATTTAAGGAAAATGTAAACAACACATTCAGCGCATTCTGCAAGGGCGAAGCTGGTAGCACAGAAGAGGCTCTGGCTGATCTCGAAGCACAGTGCAATGACATGCTTAAATAAGTTTTCGCATTATTAAAGCAGAGGGGCTTATAGCCTCTCTGCCTGTTTATTAATTTATGGTAGGTGATTTTCTTGACACTAAACAACAGAAAATTCCTTTTACTGGTACTCATTCCGGTATTTATTGAAACAGCAATATTCTTAATTATTCCTATTCTTGGTACACTGGGTATTTCATTCTTCGAATATAACCCTCTGTATACTACAAATGAATTTGTAGGTTTAGCTAATTATCAGCATTTGACTGAAGACCCTAACTTCGTTAAGGCGTTAATTAATACTGTAATCTTCACAGTATGTGCAGTAGCTCTCAACATTGTAATTGCACTTACAGCTGCAGCACTTATCAGTCAGCTTAAGAGCAACAAGACTAGAAGTTTCTTCAGAATGATATTCTTCATGCCTTGCATGGCACCAATGGTAGCATCAGCAGTAGTATGGGCAAGAAGTATCTTAAACACTAAGACTGGTCTTGTTAACAACATTATCGAGGCACTCGGGGGACACGGGGTTGCTTGGACTGGAGACGCACATTACGTTCTGTTTTCAGTAATTATATTCACACTCTGGGCTGACCTTG
>JAGHTQ010000028.1 GCA_018065295.1 Candidatus Colimonas fimequi
AATGCATCCTAGCCATGTCTGTACTACTGAGATGCTGAATGTATCGAAGAGCATGGCTCCTACAGGGCGTCTCTTGCTAAACAAAAAGAGCAAGAAAAAACCCACTGCCTTTGGTGGTAAAACCATTGGCAGTGTTAGAATCCCATCAAGTGCCGCACGCAGTTTCGGTCCAGCCTTGACAATCTTCGCAGC
Source organism: Candidatus Colimonas fimequi (assembly GCA_018065295.1). Taxonomy (GTDB): domain Bacteria; phylum Bacillota; class Clostridia; order Peptostreptococcales; family Anaerovoracaceae; genus Lentihominibacter; species Lentihominibacter fimequi. The sequence continues at coordinate 193 of JAGHTQ010000028.1, forward strand.
TGCGAAGATTCCAAGGAAGAAACAGATTACCGTAGCAACGACACCGGTCTTTAATGAAATTATTAGTGGACTCCAGTCAAGCCCCTCCATAAATTCAATAAATGATCCCATTCTTTCTTCTATCTATTACTATTACTCAATTACGATAAAATGATACTTCTCAAATATAGCCTTAGCTTCATCTGACATCAGGTATTCAAGGAAGTCCTTTGTTGCAGCAATCTGTGCATCGTCAGCCTCTTCATTGATTACCTGAGCTACTGGATAAATAATATCTCCAGAAATTTCATTTGATACAGTCTCCAGAATCTCCAGGTCACTTTCTACTCCGAAAGTATCAGACAAATACACAGTTCCTACTTCATTAGAGTGTTCTGATACTGCCGCAACGACAGCACCAACGTTAGCACAGTTGTTAATTTCTACTCCGCCGAGAGCCTGGCTAAGCTGGGCAGATGTGATTGCACTAGTGTCATCGGAAGCCGTAAGGATGCCCTCGTGAATCAATGCTCTTCTCGTATAATCACCAATAGGCACAGTACCATCAGCGATAGCAAGTGATGAAGCCTTGTCCATATCATGGAGGCCAGTTACCTTAGTGTTGCTTCCCGGATAAGTTACAACACACATCTGGTTGTTAAGCAGGTTAGTTCTTGTTCCTTCAATCAGGAAACCTGCTTCATCAAGAGTGTTCACCTGCTTCTCTGCTGCAGAGAAGAAAATATCGCATGCAGCTCCACCTTCAGCAATCTGTGTCATCAGTGTTCCAGAGCTGTCATAGTTAGTCTGAAATGTCACATCCGGATTCACTTCATTGTATGAACTGATAATCTCGTCCATTACGTCACTTAGGCTATTGGCAGCAAACACTGTAATCGTAGTATCCTTGGCATCTGAACTATCGGAATTACCACATCCTGTGAACATGGCCATTGCTACAGCAAGTGCGAGTAGTATACTTACAAATTTCTTCAACATATGTTACCTCGCACATTCACCGTCTCTACCAGTGAGAATTTTGATTCCATGCTCCAGCTGATCAAGAACAATGTCAAGGCTCTCTTTTACAGCCTTAGGACTTCCCGGCAGGTTAACAATTAGTGTCTGATTTCTAATAACTGACGCACCTCTTGAGAGCATTGCTCTCTTAGTTATCTCCATGGAGCCAGCGCGAATAGCCTCTGCAATTCCAGGAGCATTTCTTGTTGCTACTGCAAGGGTAGCCTCTGGTGTGCAGTCTCTTGGTGAGAACCCAGTTCCGCCAGTTGTCATGATTAGATTCACCTGCCTGCGATCTGACAGCCTTATGAGTTCTTTCTCGATGACCCCCTGTTCATCAGGAAGAAGCAAAGTCTCCACGATCTCATATCCAGCCTTCTCCAGTTCTTCAGCCAGAACCTTACCGCTCTTATCTTCCCTCTCACCTGCGAATCCTTTGTCGCTAAGAGTAACAACCGCAGCGGTAAGCGGTCTGTTACTATCCATAGGAAGAAGTTCTATTTCATCTCCCACCTTCAGCTGACCACCGCTGATGACTTTCGCAAAAATGCCTTCTCTCGGCATGATGCAATCGCCCATCTGCTCATATATATTGCAGCGTGAGTGGCACTCTTTGCCAAGCTGGGTAATTTCAAGAATCACGTCGCCAGATTTGAGACGTGCTCCAACTGGAAGGCTATTGAGTTCAAACCCCTCAACGATGAGATTTTCTCCGAAACTACCCGGCTCCACTTGTGCTCCCGCCGCCTTAAATTCTTCTATTTTCTCATATGAGAGCATGCTAATCTGTCTATGCCAATTGCCACCATGGGCATCCTTCTCAATACCGAAATTCTCAATGAATCTGGCACTTGAAACAGACGCCTTAGCAGTTCCTCTCACTTCACTTGTACATATTCCTTTGACAGTTCCCATAGTTTAACCGCCTATTCTAAACATCTCCGCATCACCTGCGGCTTCTTCTAATCTATGCGCTGCAGGTTTACCCTGTATCGCTTCTTCTAATATTCTGCCCACGTCTTCAGGCTGCCCCTGGCGCAGGCATTCCTTAACATCAAGAGTCTGCCCATAGCAAAGGCACGGCCTTACCTCTCCCCTTGCGCTCAGCCTGATTCGATTACACCTCTCGCAAAACTTACCGTGCAGCGGTGCAATAATACCGATGTTTCCCATAAACCCTTCAGGCTTATAGTAAACTGCAGGACCATTGCCACGTGATTCCTCCACTTCTTCAAGAGAAATTCCGTGCTCCCTGAAATACTCCAGTATATCTCCCTTGCATGCTCCCGCGTATTTTTCGGCGAGGCCCAGTGGCATTGTCTCGATAAATCTAACATCCACTGGATTGTCTCTAGCAATTTCAACCATCTGCTTCCAGTCATCGCCCGGACAAAGGACCGTGTTTACCTTAACCTTGATTCCCGACTTAATGGCTGCTTCAAGGCCTTCCAAAGCGTCTTCCAGATTGCCAACTCTGGTTATCTGGTGATACCTGTCAGGGTCCATCGAATCAATACTGATGTTAATCCCATCAAGACCGCTGGCTACCAAATCATCCATATGCTCCGCCAGAAGGCACCCATTGGTAGTCATGGTGATTTCTTCAATGCCATCAATCTCACGAAGCAT
>JAGHTQ010000062.1 GCA_018065295.1 Candidatus Colimonas fimequi
TCTCAGTACTGACACCTATCGCTGTTAACGTAGCAGTATCAGCAGACCTTAACATGGCTATGTGCGTTGCTACAGTAGTAGGCGGCTCAATGTTCGGTGATAACCTGTCATTCATTTCAGATACAACAATCGCAGCTACTAAGACTCAGGGCGTAGAAATGAAGGATAAGTTCAGAGCTAACTTCAAGATCGCTTGCCCAGCAGCAATCATCACACTGATCGTCCTGATCGTTATCTGCATGCAGGGTAAGGCTGCACCACTTGAACACTTCGATTACAACCTGCTTCAGGCACTGCCATACTTCATCGTACTGGCTGCAGCTATCATCGGTATCAACGTATTCATCGTACTGGGTTGTGGTACAATCCTCTTCTTCATCGTTGGTCTGGTAACAGGTTCACTTTCAATTGACGGTGCATTCAGCGCTATGGGTTCAGGTACATCAGGCATGTTCGAAACAATGGTAGTAGCAATTCTGGTTGCAGCTATCGGCGGACTCATGAAGGAATTCGGCGGATTCGAATACATCCTTAGCCTTATTCGCAAAGGCTTCAAGAGCAAGAAGGGCGGCGAAGTTGGTATCGGCGTTCTCTCATCACTGATGGATATCGCTACAGCTAACAACACAGTAGCAATCGTAATGGCTGGTCCTATCGCTAAGGACATTGCTGAAGAATACGACATCGCACCTGAAAGATCAGCATCACTTCTGGATATGTTCTCATGTGTATGGCAGGGCATCATCCCTTACGGTGCACAGCTGCTCATCGCATCAGGTGCAGTTACAGCAACACTGCCAGACGTAACAATTGGAACAGTAGCAATCGTTCCATTCCTGTTCTACCCATTCATCCTGTTCGTATGCATCATCGTATCAATCGTTACAGGATTAGGCGCTAAGCCACTTAAGAAGTAATTTAAGAAATAGGAATTAAATAGCAATGAACAAAGATTATCGCACAGGAGTAACACAGTTTTTACTGGATCATGCTGCTAGCAATCCAGTATCATTCCATATGCCAGGACACAAGGGGTCAGACTTTTACCGTAGAAACGGTTATGGCCTCTTCCTTGAACGCCTGATGGACTGTGATATTACCGAAATCCAGGGTGCCGATAATCTTTTTGTTTGCGCAGATTGCCTGGGCGAAAGCGCAGACAAGTATAAGAAGATATATGATGTTTGCAAAACGTACCTGCAGATTAACGGTACAAGCGGCGGCATCATAGCATCAATTCTTGCCACTGTGCCAGCAGGCGGTAAGCTGCTCATGTCACGAAACTGCCATAAGTCGGTGTATAACGCCCTGAAGCTTGGTGGTATTTCGCCGGCATATGTATATCCTACACTGGTTGATAGCTACGGCATTTCGGGTCCAGTGTCACCTGAGGACGTGGCTGCAGGGTTTGACGCTAATCCAGACGCGGCAGCATTCATCCTGCCAAGCCCTAACTACTACGGCATCTGCAGCGACATTAAGGCTATCGCCGAGGTATGTCATGAGCGTGGCAAGGTCCTCATCGTTGACCAGGCCCACGGTGCCCATCTTAAGCTGATGGAGCATTATGCAAAGGATGGAGCAATTAATCTCAACCTTCCAATGTCAGCTGAGACCGCTGGCGCTGATCTCATCATTAACAGTACTCATAAGACACTTGCTTCGTTCACACAGAGCGCAGTCCTTAACGTTAACTCAGATAGAGTTGACTTAATAGAGCTTGAAGATAAGCTTCAGATGATAGAGAGCTCTAGTCCTTCATACATTCTCATGGGATCCCTGGATGTTAATGCAAACATCATCCTTGATAAGGGAGAAGCGGTGTTCACGGACTGGGCAAACAATGTAGCGTACTTTTATAGTGAAGCGGCTAACATTTCTGGCCTTAAGACAATGGACGTGCCAGGATATCTTGACTGCACTAAGATCAATCTTGATATGAGTGCTTATGGTCTTGATGGAGCAGCACTAGAGAAACTGCTTATTGACGAAGGCATCTTCGTTGAACTTACAACAGGAAATCTCCTTATGTGCATGACTGGTATAGGTAATACACGTGAGGATTTCGATAAATTACTGAATTCGCTCAAGCGAATTGCTTCAACACACCAATTGGTTGAGAGTGAACCAGGTGAGGCCGATGTTCTGGAAACTGTATGGAATAAGAAACGTCATGTTCACCAGATCGGTGGTGGATGGTCACTGGAAACTTTGGATGAGTGTGAAGGCAAAGTATGTGCAGGATCAATTATTCCGTATCCACCGGGAATTCCGCTTATCTGTCCGGGAGAAACTGTTGACTTGGACGATATTGAGTACTTGAATCAACTGATTTCTAAGGGTAGAGACGTGATTGGCGTAGACGCAAACAAGAAAATTAGAATAAATAAAAAATAATTGGAGGTGTCAAGTAAAAATGCTTGACACCTTTTTAGCCTTGTAATATACTAACCCATGGTGAATTGAAATGAAGATTGATGATATCACACAGGCTAGTCTTCTGTATGACTTTTATGGTCAGCTTCTCACCAAGAGAAAACGTGAAGTGATGGAACTTTATTACGAAGAGAACCTGTCACTTACAGAGATTGCCGATGAGTTCGGCATCAGTAAACAGGCGGTTTCAGACGCACTGAGAAATGCTGTTAAATCTCTTAACGAATACGAGTCCAAGCTTGGTCTTGTAGAGAAGCTTCAGAATACCAACGATGCTATCGCAAGAATCGACGGAATCATCGATTCAATCATAGGTGGCAAGCTTTCATCAGAAGACACTATTACAAGCCTTAGAACAGTTAAAGATATAATTGACAAATTGGAGGATTAATCCATGGCATTTGAAGGATTATCGGAGAAACTGCAAGGCGTCTTTGGGAATCTCAAGGGCAAGGGCAGTCTCACAGAAGCGGATATAAACGCAGCCATGAGAGAGGTCAAGCTGGCACTTCTGGAAGCCGACGTTAACTTCAAGGTTGTACGTGAATTCGTAGCAGCCGTTAAGGAGAAGGCACTGGGCGAAGAAGAAATGGCAAGTCTGACTCCAGGACAGCAAGTTATCAAGATCGTTAATGAAGAACTTGTAAGTCTTATGGGAGGAACTGCCAGCAAGCTGACATTCTCACCTAAGGGCTTCACTGTCATCATGATGGTAGGTCTTCAGGGTACTGGTAAGACTACTACCTGCGGTAAGCTGGCATATCAGCTGAAGAAGCAGGGTAAGAAGCCAATGCTTTGCGCATGCGATATCTACAGACCAGCGGCTATCGATCAGCTGGAAGTTGTAGGTAAGAGCGTGGACGTACCTGTATTCACAATGAGAGAATGCAGAGAGCCACAGGTTATCGCTAGAGCAGCAATTGAAGAAGCAGACAAATACGGATGCAACGTACTGATTGTCGATACAGCAGGTCGACTTCAGATAGATGAGGAACTGATGGAAGAACTTGAAGTCCTCAAGAAGGAAATCAAGCCTCATGAAATCCTTCTGGTAGTTGACGCACTGACTGGTCAGGACGCAGTTAACGCAGCAGAAGGTTTCGATAGCAGACTTGGCATCGATGGTATCATCATGACTAAGCTTGATGGTGACTCCAGAGGTGGTGCGGCTCTGTCAGTTAAGAAGGTAACAGGCAAGCCAATCAAGTATGTAGGTATGGGAGAGAAGTTCGATGCACTCGAACAGTTCCATCCTGAGAGAATGGCTAGTAGAATTCTGGGCATGGGCGATATGCTCACACTCATCGAGAAGGCTCAGGAAGACTACGATGAAGCTAAGGCTGCTGAGATGGAGCGTAAGCTCCGTAAGAACGCTTTCACACTGGAAGACTTCTTAGAGCAGATGGGACAGATTAAGAAGATGGGCGGTATCGCTAAGATGCTTGAAATGATGCCTGGCTTCAACACTGCTCAGATGAGAGCTCAGGGCTTCGACCCAGAGAAGAGCCAGAAGGAATTCGTTCAGTTCGAAGCAATCATTCAGTCAATGACTAAGGCAGAGAGAAATGACCCTAGCATCCTGAATGGCAGCAGACGTAAGAGAATCGCTGCAGGCTCAGGTCAGTCTGTAACGAAGATCAATCAGCTGGTCAAGAGATATGAAGAGGCCAAGAAGATGATGAAGGGTCTCAACAACAAGAACAGCAAACTCGGTAGAATGTTCAGGGGAATGTAATTAACACAGGAAACCCTAACAGATAGATAATCAAGATAATTAAGTATTTAATATTTTAGGAGGAAACAACAATGGTAAAGATCAGACTTAAGAGAATGGGAGCACACAAGAAGCCTTTCTATCGTATCGTAGCAGCAGACGCTAGAGCACCTAGAGATGGTAAGTTCATCGAAGAAATCGGTTACTACAACCCAATGACTGAACCAGCAGACGTTAAGATCGACGAAGAAAAGGCTAAGAAGTGGCTGGGAAACGGCGCACAGCCAACAGATACTGTTAAGAGACTTTTCAAGAACAGCGGTATTTTATAATTAGAAAGCGGTGAATATTATAATGGTAGATTTAGTTAGTGCGATTGCTAAGTCACTCGTTGAGCATCCTGATGCAGTGCAGGTTACAGAATCACTGTCCAATGGCACTACTGTTATACAGCTTAAGGTAGCTCCTGAAGATATGGGTAAGGTTATCGGTAAGCAGGGAAGAATCGCTAAGGCAATTAGAACAGTTGTCAAGGCTGCAGCTACCAAGGCAAACGCTAAAGTTGTTGTGGAAATAGTTCAATAGAGATAAGATGCGGGCACATGTATTTAATATATGTGCCTCTATTTTTAGGAATCCGCGTGTGCCGGACCCGTATGAATCTGTGTGTGCAAGGACTTTAGTCCGGGCACCGCTCATATTCAGTCCGGGCACCGCTCATTATGAGGTAGTATGGAGAAAATTTTAATCGGCAAAGTAACTACAGCCGTAGGCATTAAAGGCGAACTGAGAGTATACAACTACTCAGACAGCGACGAAATTTATAGAAATACGAAATTAATCTACATGGAAGATGAACTCTACAAGGTAGAGAAGGTTAGAATGCAGAAGAACATGGTAGTTCTCAAGCTCAAGGGTATTGATGACAGAAACACAGCTGAGCTTGCAAGAGGCAAGGAAATCTTCGTTACAGAAGCTGACCTGCCAGAACTTGAAGAAGGCGTATTCTACATTCGTGACCTTATTGGAATGGATGTTGTAACTGAAGAAGAGGAACTTATCGGAGTTGTTACAGATGTTCTTCAGAATACAGCACAGGATATTTTTGAAATTAAGACAGAAGAAGGCAAGCAGGTTCTTATCCCTAAGGTAGACCAGTTTGTACTTAACATCGATGGCAAGGAACGCAAGATTACAGTCCGTCTCATCGAAGGACTGCTTGATTTATAGACAGAGGACTAAATGAACATAGATGTACTGACACTGTTTCCTGAGATGTTCACGCCTGTTATCGGCGGAAGCATTCTCGGCAGAGCAGGAGAAAAAGGAATATTAAACGTACGCACAACAGATATCAGAGATTTCAGTAACGACAAGCACAACAAGGCGGACGACTATCCATTCGGTGGTGGCGGCGGCATGGTTATGATGTGCGACCCTATCTGGGGCGCCATGAATAGCGTTGACGCAGGCAGCAAGAAGGTGGTTTACATGTCACCTCGTGGCAAGGTTCTTGATGCTGAGAAGATAGAAGAACTGTCACAGCTTGATGAACTGGTAATTCTTTGCGGACACTATGAAGGTGTTGATCAGAGGGTACTGGACTACTGGAACGCAGAAGAAATCTCCATCGGCGATTACGTGCTTACAGGCGGGGAGCTGCCAGCAATGGTGCTCATCGACTCAGTTGCAAGACTTCTTCCTGAAGTTCTGGGTAACGAGAAGAGTGCCCTTGATGAATCCGTTTATTCAGGACTTCTCGAGCACCCACAGTATACTAAGCCACGTGAGTACGAGGGCCTTCAGGTACCTGAAGTACTGCTTAACGGCAACCACAAACTCATCGATGAGTGGAAGTTCGAGCAGGCACTTAAGCTCACTCAGGAGCGCCGCCCAGACCTTCTTGAGGAATACCTTAACAGCGATAGAGAATTCACTAAGGCACAGAAGAGGATTATCCAAGAAATAACGAAAAGAAAACTCAAATAATTGCCTTAGATTGGTCTTTGGTGTAAAATAATTCTATGGGACTTAAATTAAATAAGAAGACAAAAAGAGCAATATGCATATATATAATAGTCCTGTTGCTACTATATGTTGTTGTCGAAGTTTTACCGAAGGTAACTGATGTTTTCGAGACAACAGAAGTTCTTCAGGTAGGAAATCTGGCACTTAAATGTGAAACTACAGGCTACTTCGTCAAGGACGAAGCTATCTGTATTGCCCCAGAATCAGGTGAGATCAAGTACAAGGAAGAAGTAGGTACGCCTGTTAAGAAGGGTCACAAGATGTGCAAGGTTGCAGTTGATAGCAGCAAGGACGACAAGAGTAACAGATTCGAAGATTACGTTGAGAGGCTAGAGGGTTTCTCAGGATTATCCGATAGCTACAAGTCACCAATCAGTGGTGTATTCAGCCTGACAATAGATGGCTACGAAGGAATCTTCACACCTGATAACATGACTAAGGTGCCTAAGGATAAGGTAGAAGGTTACTCGTTTAAATCAGTAAGTCTTGAGCGTTCATCCATTATCAAGGGTGAGCCTGTATATAAGATTTCAGATGATGATGCGTGGTACGTGCTTTGCTGGATGGATAAGGCATCAGCTGCCAACTATCCAGAAGGAACCAAGGTAACACTTCAGCTTCCTGACGGCGACGTTAAGGCTAGAGTATTCTACGCTAAGGAAGAAGGAGATAGCGTTAGAGTTATCTTCAATCTGGACGTTTATTACAAGACTTTCGCACAGACAAGAACTGCAGAGATGACAGTCATCGCAAGAGCTGATGAAGGTCTTATCTGCTCCAATAAATGTATTATCGAGAAGGATGGACAGAAGGGTGTATACGTTGTTAACAAGAACGGTGCAGCCAAGTTCACAAGAATCAAGATAATCTCATCAGACGATGAGTATTCAGTACTTAAGGACACAAGTTTCTACGATGAAGAACAGAATCAGGTATTCACCGTGAATGTGTATGACGAAGTACTCACACATCCAGAGAGCGCCCTTAAGAAGGAACAGAAGGAGGAGGGAAACTAGATTGGAAGACATTAAGAAGAACCTGCAGACAATTGACGACATGATCAGGGAAGCGGCAGAAGGCTGCGGACGTACACGTGAAGACGTTCTTCTTTGCGCAGTAAGCAAGACAAGAACAGCAGAAGAAATTAATGTTGCAATCGATGCTGGTGTAACTGATATTGGAGAGAACAAGGTTCAGGAAATCATGGACAAGTTTGACCACGTTAAGCCTGTTAAGTGGCATATGATCGGCCACCTGCAGACTAACAAGGTTAAGTACATTATCGATAAGGTAAGCATGATTCATTCAGTGGATTCATTCAAGCTTGCAGCTGAGATCGATAAGCGTGCAGGCCAGAAGGGTATCACAATGGATATTCTCCTTCAGGTTAACGCAGCTCAGGAAGAGAGCAAGTTCGGTATCAGCCTTGATGAAACAGAAGCACTGATTAACGAAATTTTAGAGAAGTGCGAGAACATCAGAATTAGGGGCCTCATGAGCGTAGTTCCTAAGGCTGACAATCCTGAAGACATTAAGGTTTACTTCTCACAGGTTAAGGAGCAGTATGATAGTTTCGGTAAGATCGAACATCCGAGACTTGACTTCAAATATTTATCAATGGGCATGTCCCACGACTTCCAGGTAGCTATCGAAGCAGGATCAAATCTTGTTAGAGTTGGAAGTGCCATCTTTGGCGAAAGAGACTATAGTAAGCAGAATTAAGGAGGATAAGTGCAATGGGAGTTTTTGGCAAGTTTAAGGATTTAATGGGAATCGAAGAAGAATACGAAGAATACGAAGACGAAGAAATGGAAGTAATCGAGAAGGAAGATTACAAGCCAAGCTATTACAATAGACCAGAAAGATCAGTATCATCATCAAGATACGACAACAAGGTAGTTCCTATGAAGAATCAGACAGTTAAGGCAATCACAACAGCATTCAAGCTGGTAGTTATCGAGCCATCAGGTTTTGATGAATGCCCTAAGCTTGTTGACAGCCTGAAGAGCCGTAAGCCAATCATCGTTAACCTGGAGAAGCTTGAGAGCGACACAGGCCGTAAGATTTTTGACTTCCTGGGCGGTGCAACATATGCATTAAACGGTAACGTTCAGAAGGTAGCAAACAACATCTTTATCTTCGCTCCAGAGAACGTAGATATTTCAGCTGAAGGCGACAACCAGCCATATTTCGGCAGCGAACCAGGCGAATTCAATCCTTGGAAGTAATCCCTGTAATCCCTGGGTAAGGAGGTAGACCCATGATCAGACCGGTAGACATTCAGAACAAAGTGTTTAACAAAGCGGTTAGAGGCTACAGAGAAGAGGAAGTAGATAGTTTCCTCGATGAAATCATGGCTGACTATAGTCAGCTTATTGAAGACCTGAGACACACTCAGGAAGAGAATAGCAGATTGGTTGCAGAACTGGAGAAGTACAGAAGTTCAGAGAGCACTGTGCTTGAAACTCTGACTACAGCCAAGTCATTAATGGCGGACATTTCTGCCAGCGCTGACAAGAGAGCAGACATACTTCTGAAGAATGCAGAACTTGATGCTCAGCTCATCAAGAAGGAAGCTCAGGAAACTGCAGCTAGACTTAACGAGGAGAGCGAAGTACTCAAGGCTAGATTCATTGACTTCAGAACAAGATACAAGAAGCTTCTGCAGCAGGAACTGCAGCGTTTCGAATCACTTAGCGGTGACCTGTTCCCAGAACTTGGGGTAGACGATTTCGACGATCTGCCAGGACACGAGAGTGACTTCATTGAAGACGTGAGCATTCCTAAGGTGAAGAGCAAGAGAACACCAGAACCTACAAGAGGAACATATGCGTTCACTAAGGGTGCTAGTGCAGAAGAAATGCAGCACACAATGAAGAATATTAAATTTTAAGGAGGCGGGGCATACCCGCCCCATTTCATAATGACATATTTTATTTTATTAGTAGCGATTATTGCCCTTGATAGAGCGGTTAAGTACTGGATCTCAAGCGGCATGAATCCTGGTGATACTATTCCTGTGATCCAGGATATATTCCACATTACATATGTGCAGAATACAGGAGCAGCCTTTAGCATGATGCAGGGCCAGAGGGCATTCCTCATAGCTCTTCCTATTGCTATTGCCGTACTGGGCCTGGTTATCCTCTTCATTAAGAGGAAGACATGGCCGCCAGTTCTCAACATTGCAGTAGCCATGGTATGCGGCGGCGGTATCGGCAATTTCATCGATAGAGCATCAATTGGATACGTAGTTGATATGTTCGACTTCAGAGTATTCCCTGTATTTAACGTTGCAGATATTTTCGTCTGTGTAGGATGCGGACTTATTCTTTATTACGTGATTTTCATAGACGGCAAGAAATCCAAGAAGAGAAAATAACAACATGGAAGATAACAAAATCGAAATTATCATAGATGATTCCGCTAGTGGCAAACGTCTTGATGGTGTACTGGCAGCACAGCTTACTGATATGAGCAGAAGCTTCATTCAGAAGCTCTTTGATAACGGGAGCATCACCGTTAACGGCAAACCAGCCACTAAGAAGACTAAGGGAGCATCAGGCGATGTGGTTGTCATAGACGTTCCAGAGCCGGAGCATCTTGACGTTGAGCCTGAGAATATCCCACTTGACATCGTGTATGAAGATGATGACCTGCTGGTAGTTAATAAGCCTGCTGGCATGGTAGTTCATCCTGCACCTGGTAACTACAGCGGCACACTTGTCAATGCCCTCATGTATCACTGCGGTGATAACCTGAGTGCTATTAACGGCGTTGTAAGACCTGGCATCGTACACAGAATTGACAAGGACACAAGCGGTCTTCTCATGGTAGCCAAGTCAGATAGAGCCCACGCTGGGCTGAGCGCACAGCTTAAGGATCACAGCCTTACAAGGAAGTATAGAGCTATCGTCTATAACAATATCAAAGAAGACGAGGGTACAGTGGATGCTCCTATCGGCAGAGACCCTAAGAACAGACTGCGCAATACAGTAATATATGAGAACTCAAGAGAAGCAGTAACTCACTATAGAGTGTTAGAACGTTTCGGTGATTTCACATTTATCGAGGCTGTTCTTGAGACTGGAAGAACTCATCAGATTCGTGTGCATATGACACACATCAAGCATCCACTTCTGGGTGATGACCTTTATGGTCCTGAGAAGAACAAGCTGGGAGCACAGCGTCAGATGCTTCACGCAGGAGTACTGGGATTCGTTCATCCTGTAACTGGTGAATATATTGAATTCGAGAGTCCACTTCCTGAAGACTTCCAGAAGGTTCTTAATAAGTTGAGAAATAGATAGGAGAACGCCAATATGGCTAAGAGAGTTTTTAATCCGGGAACAATGCTTAATCCGGTGCCAGTAGTAATGGTATCATGCGGCACAATGGAGAAGGCTAATATAGTAACAGTAGCATGGACAGGGACAGTTAATTCTGAGCCACCTATGACTTACGTATCAGTGAGAAAGTCAAGATATTCACACGACATGATTGCTGAGTCAGGTGAATTCGTAATCAACCTGACAACAGAAGAACTTGCTAAGGCAACTGACTTCTGCGGAGTAAGATCAGGAAGAGATATGGACAAGTTCAAGGAAGCTGGCCTGACGGCTGTTCCTAGCCAGAAGGTGGCAGCACCATCAATTGCTGAATCACCAGTAAACCTTGAGTGTAAGGTTGTTGAAGTTCATGAATATCCATCCCACGATATGTTCGTAGCTGAGATCGTAAGCGTATCAGTTAACGAAGAACTCATGGATGAGAATGACAAGCTGAGACTTGATAAGGCTGGCCTTATCGTTTATAACCACGGCAGTTACCAGGGCGTTAAGAGAAGTGAACTGGGTACATTCGGATTCTCCGTAATGAAGCCTAAGACAAAGAGACGCAAGGCTGCTGAGAAACGTAACGAATTCAGAAGAAGAACTGGAGCATCAAGCAGAAACCGAAGCAAGAAAAAGTAGAGCTAATTAGTCAATCTATTCTTCGCGCTCGTAGATTTCGTTAGAAGAGCATTCTTCTGACGAATCATGGGAATCGTGGGAATCGGCAGATTCCCTGCTATCATCATTCTTGATATAGTCCAGGCATTCTTCACAGACGTGGCCTGCTTTGAATGAGAATGATTCATAGCGTGTGCTTCCGCATATTGTACATGTGGATTCCATAGCTTCTCCTTTCGCGATAATAGATAATAAGGAGCGCTTCGGTCCTGCTGTAAAGTTAAAATACATATAAACACTCGCTATTTCAAGGACATTTCCCGTTATTGTAATGAACGTGTCACGAAAGGTAATGAAACGATGTTTGACAATTTCGTACTGAGAGAACTGGATAAGGGTAAGATCGCAGGATACACATGGCCACTGGAGAATCCAGATAAGGTTGTGTGCATTATTCACGGTATCGGTGAATACGGCGGCAGATTCGATAGAGTAGCAGAAGAATTCCGCAAGAAGAATGTGGCTGTTTTATCAATGGACCTTCGTGGTCACGGAATCTCAATGAATAAGAAGGGCCACTGCGCACCGAGAGTAAGTGTTCTGGAAGACATAACTGAACTGATCAAATACGCTCAGAAGAAGTATCCAGGAATTCCTGTAATTCTCTATGGACACAGCATGGGCGGCAACATCGTTCTTGACTATAGATGCCGCGGCGGACTTAACGGTCAGCTGGCTGGATATATCATTACTGCACCTTGGATCCGTCTGGTAAGACCACTTCCTGCACCACTTGTTGGCGCTGTAACACTTATGAAGAAGGTTAAACCGGACCTGACTATCGGTTCTGCAGTAGACGAGAGCAAGCTGGGTCATCCAGACAAGGTTAAGCCATATTCAACAAATCCAATGGTTCACAACATGATTTCCATGGAGACTGCATATGATGGCTATAAGATTGGTCTTGCTCTTGAGAATGGTACTCACACAGACAACGGCCGTGCTCATGACATTCCAACACTTCTCATGCACGGCAGCGAAGATGCTATCTGCGACGTAGAAGGTAGCAGAATTATTGCGGAGCATGCCCTTGAAACGCAGCAGAACGTTCAGTACATCGAGTGGCCTGGCCTTTATCACGAGATTCACAACGGCGGTCCAGATAGCACTGGCGATGAGGTTATCGAGACTATCGTTAATTGGGTGACTGAATAATACCGAATAGTAAGAAAAGAGATGGCGGAGGCCATCTCTTTTTTGCTGTCTATTTATTTGTTTCCGTTGGAACCTCCGGATTCACATAAAGGGTCCTGTTATGAGTGAAAATAACCATTCCTGGCTTAGCACCGTTAGGCTTCTTCACGTAGCGGACCTTAGTGAAGTCAACAGGCACGTTCTCGGAGTCCTTGCCTTTGCTATGATAAGCGGCGATTGCTGCAGCTTCGAAGAGTTCCTCTTCAGTCGGCTCAGTGTTATCTGTGAAAAGGATAACGTGTGAACCAGGAATATCCTTAGTGTGGAACCACACGTCAGTGTTTGACGCACGCTTGAGAGTCAGCCAGTCGTTCTCGTTGTTGTTACGGCCGGCCATTACCTGGCGACCAGTGCTGAGCGTGTACTTGATTGGCTTAGGTTTAGCTTCCTTCTTAGGGCGCTTGCTAGCCTTGCGATATCTGAGAAATCCTGACTTAACCAACTCGTCCTTGAGCAGGTCAACTCCTTCGATAGTAGTCGCTGCAGTAGTAAACTGAGCCACGGACTCCAGATATTCGATCTCAGCTGAAGTTGACTCCAGCTGCTGTTTCTTCTCCTTGATCGCAGTCTTATACTTGCCGTATTTCTTGAAGAAATTCTGAGCGTTCTTGCTGGCAGGGAACTTAGGATCAAGTGGAATATCCATGTTGCTGCCATCGTAATAATTGACAACGGTAACCGACTTAGCGCCAGGCTTCACCAGGTGCAAGTTAGCTGTGAGAAGTTCGCCGTAGAGGCGATACTTATCGGAGTTCTCGGCCTTAATCAGGTCTTCGTTAAGACGCTGAGTCTTAAGGCGAAGCTTGTCAAGATTACTGTTGATAACGCGCAGCAGGTCGTTTGACTTCTGCTTGATCGTATTAGATGACTCACGATTGACGAAGTAGAAGGCAGCCGCCTGGCTGAATGTCTCAAAGTACTTGCGAGTATACGTATCATCGTAAACTGTCAGGTCTGTAATGTGGAAGTCGCAAGGTTTATCGTTCTCGTCGATATACACAACCGGAGTTGTGCTGCCGCCCTCGATACTCTCGATAATCGAGCGGAGCTTGTGGTAAGGCTGCTCATCGGCAGCGATGGTTTCCGCCAGAGCAGGGGAGATACCTTGGATGCTTTGCAAAATAGCCCTGGAAGGCTGAAGCTCATCCCAAAGAATATCATTCATCATCGGCTCAGTGACCTCCATAAACGGAGTCTTCTCCTGAGCTGGCGGATATTCGTAGGCCTTGCCTGGGAGAATCTGACGGTCACGGCTCATGTCGATGGACACGTGCTTGATGCTGTCCAGAATGCGACTTGACTCCATGTCCACAAGCATCACGTTACTGTGCTTGCCCATGATCTCGATGACCAGTTTCTTGTTCACGTTGAAGCCAAGTTCGTTGACAGTCTCAATGAGAATCTCGATGATTCTGTCGTTCTCGTGCTGAATGACATCGGTAATGCGGCCGGCACTTAAGTGCTTACGAAGCACCATGCAAAAGGTTGGCGGTTCAGGAGGATTCTCCGGCGATGCGTCTACGAAATAGACGCCGCAGTGACTTCCTGATGCGCTTACGAATAACTTCTTCTTGCCGTTCTTAGTATGAATATTAAAAAGCAGCTGTTCAGGCTGCGGCTGATATACTTTCTCAATTTTGCCAAGGACCAGATTGTCGCGCAGTTCCCTTGCTGCGGCGAATGTGGCCATACCGTCAAATGACATAGTTTCACACCTCAAAGTATTGAAATTTAGAGCATTTAAGCCTATAATAGGTATGTTATCATAAAATACTAAAAGAGTGGAGAGAAAAGATGATAAAAAGCATGACAGGCTTCGGAAGAGGCGAATACACAGACGGTAAGAGAAACGTTATAGTCGAGATCAAGACAGTTAACCACAGATATGCTGACATCAATGTTAAGATGCCTAAGCGTTATTCTTTTGCAGAAGAGAAGGTTAAGTCACTGGTCAAGGAGAGAGTTAAGAGAGGTAAGGCTGAAGTAAGCGTTATCGTTGAGAACTTAACTGAAGAAGACACTACTGTTAAGCTTAACCAGCTGGTAGCTGCACAGTACGTTGAGAACCTGAAGGAACTGAAGAGTGCGTTCGGTCTTGAAGGCGATATCGACGTTAGACTGGTAGCAACTATGCCTGATGTTATCAAGGCAATTCCAGGCGTTGAGAACGAAGAGGAAGTTGCAGCTGTTATCTGCGGAGCAGTTAAGGCAGCAGCAGCAAACCTTGATGAGATGAGAGGCGTTGAAGGCGGTAAGCTGGCAGAAGATCTGATTATGCGCGGCGAGATCGTTAGAGGCATCGTTACTAAGATTGACGAGCGTGCACCAATGGTTGCTAAGGAATACACTAACAAGCTCCTTAACAGAATCAAGGATCTGATCGGCGATCAGGTAGCTATCCCAGAAGATAGAATCCTGGTTGAAGCAGCAGTATTCGCTGATAAGGCTAACATCACAGAAGAACTGGTTAGACTTGACAGCCACATGATTCAGCTTAAGAGCATCCTGACTAACAGCAACGAGCCAGTAGGCAAGAAGCTTGACTTCCTGGTACAGGAAATGAACAGAGAAGCTAACACTATCGGTTCTAAGGCTAACGATATGGAGATTACATCTCTCATGCTGGAAACTAAGGCAGAAATCGAGAAGATTAGAGAACAGGTACAGAATATCGAGTAATTCCTCACTTGATAATAGGTCGAGCAGGTGATATAATATTTGCTCGGAATAGACTAGATTTGGGAGAATAATATGGCTAAGGGCAAACTTTTCGTAATCTCAGGTCCGTCAGGAACAGGCAAGGGAACAATTATCAATGAGATTCTCAAGGCCAATGACGATATCAGATTATCAATTTCAATGACAACTAGACAGCCTCGTGAAGGTGAGCAGCACGGCGTTCAGTACTTCTTCGCAACAAGAGAAGAATTCGAAGCTCTCATCGCAGAAGATGGATTCATCGAATACGCTGATGTTTACGGCAACTACTACGGCACACCTAAGAAGGCAGTTAACGACTGGATGGAATCAGGACAGGACGTTCTTCTTGAGATCGACGTTCAGGGTGCTATCCAGGTTAAGGAGAAGTTCCCGGAAGCAATATTACTGTTCATCCTGCCACCATCACTGATAGTTCTCAGAGCTAGACTTGAAGGCAGAAGAACAGATACACAGGAAGTAATTAATAAGAGAATGGCCAATGCTGCCAAGGAGATTGCACTTGTAGGACATTATGACTACGCAGTTGTTAACAACAAACTGGAAGTTGCAGTTGAAGAGGCGGTGGCAATTATCAAGGGCCAGCGTTGCAAGTTAAATGAAGAAATAGCCGCAGAGATTGTCGGCAGATATTAGGAGGCACGAAATGTTATATCCATCAATCAACACAATGAGATCAAAGGTAGATAGCAGATACACACTGGTAACTCTGGCAGCTAAGAGATCAAGAGACATCATCGAAGGTATGCCTAAGCTGACAGAAGCTGACGTTGCTAAGCCAGTATCAATCGCAGCAAACGAAATCGCTGAAGACCTGATTACTTACAAGGAATCAGAAGAATAGACAATTTGTCTAGATTATTAAATGGAATGTTAAATCCTCCTTTGGGTGTAATTGCCCCAAGGAGGATTTTATTATGGAAAAACAATTTATATTTCAGAATCGAAGGAAGTTACTCAAGATTCCAATGGACAGTATCATATTCATGGAAAACAATAGGAGAAAGGTTGTTATTCACACAACAGATGGAGCGTTTGAATACTATGGGAAGCTTACTGAAGCCATGAATCAACTAGATGAAAGATTTGTTCATTTTCACAGAAGCTATGTGATAAATATAGATCATGTAGTGGCATTAAAAAACAAGACGATTGTCCTTCTTGGCTGTGGGAAAATACCACTTGGTCAACACTCGTTCTCCCGTGTTAGAAATATGCTCAAAAATCAAATTTTTTCTTGATATTTCAACGGGTGTGGTGTATATTATTTTCTGGTGTGGCATGATCGACATCAGATCGATAAATTATTTAATTAGCACACGGTTACTAGCACATGGCCGGTGCCCACTGCAGTGACGCAGGGGGTTGCCAAGTTGGGGTAAGCGTGGAAGGTAAAAACCGAGAGGAGAAACAAAATGGCAGTAATTTCAATGAAACAGTTACTTGAAGCAGGTGTACACTTCGGACATCAGACTAGAAGATGGAACCCTAAGATGGCTCCATACATCT